>DATHTS010000469.1:0-1711 GCA_035462935.1 Pyrinomonadaceae bacterium | reverse complement strand
TGGCGAAGAAATTCGCGCGTTTATTTGCGGCTTTGGAAAACCGAGCTTATCGCCCCGGTTATCGAGCCGAGTTTTACTTTTTTCGCTTTCGGATTCGGTGTCGGCGCGTTGGTTGCTTCACAGGTTCAAGGCTTAAGTTATCTCGCGTTTGTCGGCGCGGGCGTTCTGGCTTTTACGGTTTTAATGCGGGCGGTTTTTGAAATGACTTACGGCGCATATTTTCGAATGGTTTACCAATCAACCTACGACGCCATTCTAGCCACGCCGGTAAATGCCGAATCGCTCGCCTTCGGTGAAATTCTCTGGGCGGTTACAAAAGGTGTAATTGATTCCCTTTTTATCTTGCCTTTAGTTGTTATTTTTGGTTCCGCGACATCACTTTTCGCTCCGCTCGCGCTTGTTCCCTTAACGGTCGGCTGCATTTTCCTTTCCGGTTTAGCGCTCGGTCTTACGGCGCATATTTTTGAAATTGACCATTTCAATATCTTTTTCGCTTTTTTCTTCTCGACAATTTTCTTGTGCGGCGCGTGGTTTCCGGTTGATATTTTACCCAAATGGCTTCAAATTATCGCTTACATTTTACCGACCACGGCGGTTATTGATTTATGCCGCGCTTTTTTAAATGGTATTTTTTCAGAGCGGCATATTTACCAGGCAATTTATCTTTCGATTGTTTCAATATTCTTTCTGGAATGGGCGCTGCGAAGCATCCGCAAACGGATGGTCGTCTGAAATTTTCGGACATTTGCGCGTTATAAAAATTAAGCTAAACTTAAATTTATGCAGCCAACGACACAAGCGGAGACAAAGAATAAACTCGAACTTTTAAAGGAAAAATCCCGAAAAGCGGAACTCGGCGGAGGCGAAGCCCGCATTGAAAAGCAACGCGCATCGGGAAAAATGACTGCGCGGGAACGCATTGAATTTTTCTTAGACGAAGGCTCGTTTGAGGAATTCGATAAATTTGTCGTTCACCGGTCGAAGGATTTCGGTTTGGATAAACAAAAATTTCTCGCCGACGGCGTTGTTACCGGGCACGGTTTGGTTGATGGGCGCGAAGTTTTCGTTTTCGCGCAGGATTTTACAATTTTTGGCGGCTCTCTGAGCGAAACTCACGCAGAAAAAATCGTCAAGGTAATGGATATGGCGATGAAAACCGGAGCGCCGATTATCGGTTTGAATGATTCCGGCGGCGCGCGGATACAGGAAGGCGTAGTTTCTCTGGGCGGTTACGCCGACATTTTTCTGCGAAACACTTTGGCAAGCGGGGTTGTCCCGCAAATTTCCTGCATAATGGGACCGTGCGCGGGCGGCGCGGTTTATTCTCCCGCGATTACGGACTTTAACATAATGGTTAAAGACAGTTCGTATATGTTTATTACCGGTCCCGACGTTATCAAAACCGTTACTCACGAAACCGTTACCAAAGACGAACTCGGCGGCGCGATGACGCATAATACCAAATCAGGAGTGGCGCATTTTGCCGCCGATAATGATGAACATTGCTTGAGAATAACGCGGGAGCTTCTTTCATTTGTTCCTTCAAACAATTTGGAAAATCCGCCTTTTGTACCTACAGATGATCCGGCAAATCGGATTGAAGAAAAATTAAATTCAGCCGTTCCCGAATCTTCAAATCAGCCATATGATATTCGGGACATTATAAATACGGTGGTTGACGACAATTATTTTTTTGAAGTGCAGGAGCATT
>DATHTS010000468.1:0-3265 GCA_035462935.1 Pyrinomonadaceae bacterium | reverse complement strand
CGTTTCGACCACGATTCGCTTGTAAAATTCATCTTTCGTGGCTTGATAAACGTGCAGATAGATTCGCGCTAATTGAGCATTATCATAAAGCATCTTCTCGAAATGCGGCACGAGCCAGACGGCATCAACCGAATAACGATGAAAACCGCCGCCGAGTTGGTCGTAAATCCCGCCGTGCGCCATTTTCGCGCAGGTTAGAACGACCATTTCCAAAGCTTTTTCGTTTCCCGTCCGCTTATAATAACGAAGCAAAAACTCCAAAGACATCGGCGCGGGAAACTTCGGCGCGCCGCCAAAACCGCCGTTTTTCTCATCAAACGAGCGTACAAAACTCTGAATAGCAGTATCCAGTTGTTCTAAAGAAATTCCCGCAGGTGCAAACTCCGCCAAACCAATCCGCCGCATCTCGCCGAGAACGTCGTTTGCCGAATGAAGAAGCTCCTCGCGCCGTTCGCGCCAAGCCTCCGCCACGCTCGTTAAAATTTGCTGAAAGCTCGGCATATTATAGCGTCTGTCCGGCGGAAAATACGTCCCGCCGAAAAATGGGACTTTTTCCGGCGTTAAGAACACATTTAAAGGCCACCCGCCGTGCCCGGTTGTCAGTTGAACGAAATTCATATAAATCTGATCAACATCCGGGCGCTCTTCCATATCAACCTTGATATTGACGAAATTTTCGTTCATAATCCGCGCGGTTTCCTCGTCTTCAAACGATTCGTGTTCCATCACGTGACACCAATGGCACGCCGAATAGCCGATGCTGACCAAAATAGGCTTATCCTCGGCTTTTGCTTTTTCAAAGGCTTCCTCGCCCCACGGAAACCAATCCACCGGGTTGTGCGCGTGCTGGAGCAGATACGGGCTGGTTTCGTCTATTAAACGGTTTGTGTATTTCTTCGGACTTTGCATGAGTTTATTGTTTCACGCGAAAAGGCGAAGTTGCAAAGAAAGTCTAAGAAAATTGAACTTTCACCCGAACTTCTGTTATATTGTTCTCAAATCCGATGACACCGCGCTCGATTGCAAAACTTCGTCCGATCAACCAACGCGCCAACCTTTTCGCGGGCGACTAAATTTTCTCTTCTCGCACCCCCTAAACAAATCAAAGTAATCAAATTAAAATTAAAGAGAGGAAAAAATTTATGACACCGAGTACAGAATTACAAAAACCGATTATCAAAACCGAACTTCCCGGACCGAAAGGCAGAGAAATCATCGAAGCCGATAAAAGGTACGTTACGCCTTCGTATCCGCGCCCGGATTACAAACTCGTCGCGGAAAGAGGCAGCGGCGTTTGGCTCGAAGACGTTGACGGAAACATCTTTTTGGACTGCAACGCGGGCGTGGCGGTCTGCTCGACCGGGCATTGCCATCCCGAAATCGTTCAGGCGATCTCTGACCAAGCCGCGACTTTGATCCATATGTGCGGCACCGACTTTTACTATCGGCAGATGCCTGACTTGGGCAGAAAGCTAAATGAAATTGTGCCGATTGAAGGCGACACGAAAACGCATTTTGCTAACAGCGGTGCTGAGGCGGTCGAAACGGCTCTGAAATTGGCGATGTATCACACGCGCCGACAGAAATTCATCGCCTTCTTCAGCTCGTTTCACGGCAGGACCCTCGGCGCTCTCTCGCTTACGTCATCGAAAAGAGCGCAGCGGCTCGGCTTTATGCGGCAGGCTTTGGACGTGGTTCACGTTCCGTATCCGAATAAATTCCGCCATTTTGTAACCGATAAGCCGGTTGACGAGGAAACAATCACACGCGATTCGATTAATTGGATCGAGGAAAAACTTTTCAAAACGACCACGCCGCCCGAAGAAGTCGCGGCAATCGTAGTTGAAGCCGTGCAGGGCGAAGGCGGCTACATTCCCGCGCCGAAAGGTTTTTTAAAAGAACTCCGCCGCATCTGCGACGAACACGGCATTATGCTCATCGTTGACGAAGTGCAGAGCGGAATGGGCAGAACCGGAAAAATGTTCGCGCTCGATCATTACGGCGTGAAAGCCGATATTATCTGTCTCGCCAAGGCGCTCGGCTCAGGCTTGCCGATTGGCGCGTGCGTGGCGAAAGCGGAAATTATGGATTGGCACAAAGGCGCGCACGCCTCGACCTTCGGCGGGAATCCGGTCTGCCTCGCCTCGGCTCTGAAAACCATCGAACTGCTGGAAAATGGTTTGGTCGAAAACGCCGCGGAAGTCGGCGAATACCTGCAAAACGGATTGCGCGAGCTGCAAAACAAACACGAAGTCATCGGCGACGTGCGCGGTCTCGGCTTAATGGTCGGCGCGGAATTTGTCACCGACAAAGAAACGCTCAAACCAAATCCCGAACTCCGCGATAAAATCGAAATGGCTTGCTACGAACGCGGTTTGATCATCTTAGGCTGCGGCACTTCAACCATCCGCTGGTCGCCGCCGCTGATTTTGACGAAAGAAAATGTTGATGTCGCGCTTGAGATTTTTGATGAGGCAATCGCGGCTTCAATTTAGTCAAAAACAAAACTCGAAAAAATATGGACGAAGTTCATCTTCGTCCTTTTTCTTTTTGGTTGAAAACTCACTGACCGAGTAATTCTTTTGTTTCTGCTTCAGCCTGTAAAATATTCAACTGTAAATCATCGCCGTAAGCCCATTTTCGCACTTTTGAAATAAACTCGTCTGGTGTAATTGTTCTTGAAATTTCGAGCGGAATAAACGGAAGAGAAAATTTAAGTTTGGTTTCCCATTTACCCTTTTTTACTTCTTTCAATTCACTATTTTCCTTTCCAAGTGCTGAAAAAGCTTCTTCAATTCGGGCGAGAATTTCATCTGATAATCCTTCCATTATTTGCCTTTGAGTTTCATCCATTTTCGACGAAACTTCATCCACAATATTTTCTTGGATATTTATTTGAGTATCTTTTAAGCCCTGAAATACTTTATTGTTGTCGCCATAAATGAAAATATTATTGCCTTCCCTTTCTCTATCTCTTTTTCGTCTTTCTTCGACGGAATCGAAGCCATTGAGCCAATCTTTAACTGACAAGAATATTCGTAATTCTTCAACATATTCATTTTCGATTCTGTCATCTTCCATACTCCGCAAACGATAGTAATCTCTCAAGATTTCTGGATATTTTGGATGTCCAAGCATTTCTTTAACAGATAATCCATCAAAACTCCCGTGTATCTCGTCAAACTTACTCCGAATAATAGCGATAAATTCGCGTCGCGTGTTTTGGTTGCCGTCAATCTTGATGGAAATTGTTTTATCCTGAACG
>DATHTS010000467.1:0-5481 GCA_035462935.1 Pyrinomonadaceae bacterium | reverse complement strand
CTAACGAGGCGGTAATATAACCGTGCGTCGGTCTGCCGTCATCGAAAAGCATCACGGGAATATCGTCAACTACCAGATAACGATGATCATTCGGACAAATCAGGTGATTTCCTTCTAATTTTAATTTTTGTTTATCTTGCGGGCAGGCGAGATTATTCTTGAGCCATTCATCCATCATCAATTTTGCCGTTTGAAAAAGTTAAATTTACTATACGAGCGGAGGTTTGGCAATCGGCGTTTATTAAACCGCTTGAAAATGACTGGAGCGCAGGCAAACTGCCTGCGCTCCCGGTATTAATGCTTGAAATGCCTCACGCCGGTAAAAACCATTGCCAAACCGTTTTCATTTGCCGCTTGAATAACTTCCTCATCGCGCACAGAACCGCCGGGCTGAATAATTGCCGAAATGCCGAATTTCGCGGCTTCGTCCACGCCGTCGCGGAACGGGAAAAAGGCGTCCGAAGCGAGAACCGTTCCTTTAAGAGCAAGTTTGGTTCTTTCCGCCCTCATCGCGGCAATTCTGACCGAATCTATACGGTTCATCTGTCCCGCGCCGACGCCGACGGTTTGGAATTCGTTAGCGAAAACAATCGCGTTCGATTTGACGTGCTTGCAGACTTTCCACGCAAAAAGCATTGCGCGGATTTCCGCTTCAAACGGCTGTCTTTCGGAAACGACACGCAAATCATCTTCGGTCAGATCGAAAACATCCGGCGTTTGTATCAGCATTCCGCCCGAAATTTTCCGATACTCAAACGCGCTTTCGCCTTCTTCCGCCAGCAAAACGCGCAGATTTTTCTTCTTTTTAAAAATCTCCAGCGCGTCATCCGCAAAATCCGGCGCGATGACGACTTCGGTAAAAATCTCGTTGACCGCTTCGGCGGTGGTCGCGTCAACCATTCGATTGAACGCGACGATTCCGCCGAAAGCGGAAACCGGATCGGTCGCCAAAGCCCGCCGGTAAGCCTCTAAATTATTTTCGCCGACGCCGACGCCCGACGGATTCGTGTGCTTGATAATCGCACAGGCAGTCTTTTCAAAATCCTGCGCCAAACGCCAAGCGGCGTCTGCGTCAAGATAATTATTGTAGGACATTTCTTTGCCGTGAAGCTGCTCGGCAAAGGCGACGCCGCCCGTTTCCAAATTGGAAGCATAAAGCGCGGCTTTCTGATGCGGGTTTTCGCCGTAACGCAAATCTTCCATTTTCTCGAATTCGGGATAGAGATATTCCGGCATCGCTTGAGTTTCTTCGTCTTCCTCAAAAGAAAAAATCGCATTGCCGTTGTTGTCCGAAAGTTTTTCTATTTCTTCATCAAAATCATCAAAGTCGTCTTCGTCCTCAAAATCATCGTCAAATTCATCGTCAAAATCCCCGGCAAGCTGCTCGATGGTTTCCCTAAACATCTGGAAAAGCGGCGAATTGGCGGCGGGATGCAGATGCTCGATTTTATCAAATTCCTCTTCGCTCAGCTCTTCGGTTAAAAAATTGGAGATGATTAAATCGTAGTGCGAGGTAGTTGTAAAAGCCAGAGCCGCCAGACTCCGGCGGGTTTCGAGCGAAAGCGCGCCGCCGTTTTTTTTTATTTCCTCTAAAACGTCTTCGTAAAGGCGCGAATCGGTAACAACGGCGACATCGCGCCAGTTTTTCGCGGCGGAACGAATCATCGCCGGACCGCCGATGTCAATTTGCTCGACCGCTTCTTCAATGCTTACGTCTTCTTTTTCAATAGTTTGCTCAAACGGATAAAGATTGACGACGACCAGATCAATCGGCTCGATTCCGTGCTGACGCATTGCCGTTTGGTGTTCCGGGTTGTCGCGCAGAGCGAGAAACGCGCCGTGAATTTTCGGGTGAAGAGTCTTAACGCGCCCGTCCATCATTTCGGGAAACTCGGTGATTTCAGAAACTTCCGTTACCTGAATTCCCTGCTCGCGCAAAGTTCTCGCCGTTCCGCCCGTGCTGATAATCTCGACTTCGAATTTCGCTAATTCCTGCGCGAACTCGACAATTCCGCTTTTATCCGAAACGCTTATCAAAGCGCGTTTGATTTTTCTCAAATTTTCCATAAAAACAAAAATAGCGGTCTGGCTTGACCGCTTCGGTTTTGGTTAAAATATCAATCGGGGCTGGGCTTTACCAAAAAACCAGCCGCTAAAAGCAATTTTTTGAGCCGAACGCTTAATAGGACAAGCGACCTAAAAACAAAAGGCTCAGTAAAAAAGCTATTGTATAAATGACGATTTTTATAAGACTCATAATTTTTCCTTTTCTAAAAATGAGAGACAAGAGATAATAAACAAGCTAGTATTTTAGTTTCGTATTTGATTTGATGTCAACAACACTCCAAAAGTTTTCGCTGGTTCCGACAATTTTTTTGCTGAATTTGTTTTTTTTCCTTTCCGCCCAAGCACAGGACATCGAAGCGCAGATAAAATTTTTATCGCTCAAACCGCCGACCGCTGTTGTCAGCGGTAAATTTCTAAACGGTAAAAGAAGCAATTCCTTTTTGCAGACTTACGCCGATGCGGAAAATTTGGACGCGAGAATCGAAAATCCCGAATTTTCCGAAACGGATTTTTCCTATCGCATAAAACTTTCGGTTCCGAAAAACCTTTCAGCAGCAGCGCACGTTTCGTGGCTTGCCGAAACCCACGGGCTTATTATGCTCAACGATTTATTGCCGCAATTTTCACAAAAGACTTCTGCGAAAATTATTTTTGAACTTCCGGCGGATTGGCGAATTTCTACGAATGAAAAGGAGATACGAGACAAAATTTTTTCGGTTGAAAATATCGAAACGGCTGTCTTTTTAATCGGGAAAGGTTGGCGCGAAAATCAAATTTCGGTTGATAAAACCGCGATAGATTTTGCCGTTTCCGGCAATTGGGAATTTACGGACGCTGAAGCGACGAAAATGTCTGCCGAAATTTTAGCGGAATATCTAAAGATTTTCGGTGAAATTCCAACCCAAAAAATTAATGTTTTCCTACTTCCGTTTCCGCAAAACGCCGGTTTTGACCGCTGGCGGGCAGAAACACGCGGCGCGAACGTTACGATTCTTTCATCGCCGACGACTTTCAAACATCAATCGGCGCAGCGTCTGCACGAACAATTGCGCCACGAGATTTTTCATCTCTGGATACCGAACGGCGTGAATTTAAGCGGGGATTATGCGTGGTTTTATGAAGGATTTACGCATTATGCGGCTTTGCGCGTGGGAGTTGAGTTAAACCGAATCAGCTTTAATGATTTTCTTAACACCCTGAATCAGGCGGTTTTTCTGACCGAGCGAAGAAGTCAGCCGCTTTCTTTGATCGAGGCTTCGAAAAATCGCTGGAACGGCGAAAATTCGAGCGTTTATGCAAAAGGTTTGGCGGTCGCGTTTTTGATTGATGTAGCGCTTTTGCGTTCCGGCAGCGGCGATATTTTGAAAGTTTTTCGGGAGGTTTTTCAAAAACACCGGCTTTCGAAAAACGCTGAAAACGGCAACGCGGCTGTTTTGAACATTCTGAAAAGCAACAAAGAACTCATTCCGATTATCGAAAATTATATACGAGGCGCGGAAAAGATTAATTGGGAAACCGATTTGCAGGCTTCCGGCATCGAAGTCATTCGAGAAAATTCCGGCACGCAGTTAAAAATTAAAGAAAAGGCAAAGGGACGAGAGGGAGATTTATTGAACAAGTTGGGTTATAATAACTGGCGCAAGCTCCTGAAGAACTCAAAATGAAGAATTTACAAAAACTTTATATTTTCGGCGCAATCGCCGTAATTTCTCTGATTGCAAGCGGCTGCGGCATTGTCAACAGCGCGGTGGAAAACGTTTCTTCCATTGTCGGGCTGAATGAAACCGGCACGGTTATCGCCAAAAGAGCGCAGATTCGCAGTTCTTACGCTGTCGTTGCCGCTGACCTTTTGGAAGTCAAACGCGGCGAAACGCTCGATATTTTGGAAGAAACCGATTTTGAAAAAGTCCGCTGGTTTCGTGTCCGCGCTCACGATGAAGACCAAACCGAAGGGTGGATCGAAGCGCAAAACATTATTTTAGGCGAGATTTTGGAAAAATCTAAAGAGCTTGCGCAGGAAGGAAAAGATTCTCCAACCCAGGCGATGGGTCAGCTTCGCGCCGCTTCCAATTTGCGGCTTTTGCCCGAACAAAATCCCGAAAATATTCTTTTAAAGCTCGAAAACGGCTCGACTTTTGAGATTGTCAGTTGGAAATATGTTCCGAAACAGCAAGATGTTGCGGATGTTGACGATGCACAGAAAGGCGAAGAAACAAAGAAAAAATCCGGGAGTAAAAATGCCGAGATCGAAGCCGCCAAGGAAAGCAACGAACCTGAAAAATTAGAAGAAAAATACGATATCTGGTATCAGGTCAGGCTCGACCCTTCGCAATCTCCCGCACCGGCTGGATGGCTTTTCGGCAGGCAGGTCGAGCTGCAAGTGCCGAGCGATATTCTTTTTTACCAGCAGAATAATAAAAAATTCGTCGCCTGGCACCGGCTCGATAATCCCGACACAAACGTAAAATCTTCTTCAAAAGACACGGTGCAGGTCGGCGTTCCGGGCAGTTGGGTAGTCCTGACTCGCTCGAATCAAGTCAAAGCGGTTGACGGCGTCGAGCCGGATTTCGACGGCATTCTGGTTTGGGATTACGACAAATACAGCGAATCGCATCAGATGGTTTATCGCAACAACGATGTCTGGGGACATTTGCCCCTCAAGGTCGAAGGCACGGGCGACAATAAATCTTTTATATTGAATCTCCGCAATCCGGGCGGGCAGATGGAAGAAAAGCGGTTTGTCGTCTTCAAGGATAAAAACCGCTTGAGAGTTAAACCGCCCGAAGGTCTCGGCAAGTAAATTTTTATGCCTGATGATTTTGAAGATTTGGAAAATCCTTTCCCCGAACCGTTTGAAATTGAGATTTCGGACACGCTGGATTTACACGCTTTTGCGCCGCGAGACGTTAAATCCGTAGTTGAAGAATATCTGGAAGAAGCGCGAAAGAAAGGCTTTAAAACCGTGAGAATCATTCACGGCAAAGGCGTCGGCGTGCAGCGCGAAACGGTGAGAAAAATTTTGTCTGACAAGGATTTTGTTAAATCCTTCAAAAACGCGCCGGAATTTTCCGGCAGTTGGGGTTCGACGATTGTCGAGTTTGATTAAAGGTTCATCGGTCTTCTATCACATCCGCCCAAACTTCTTCCTCTTCGTCAACGAAATCGTCAAAAAAGTTTTCCAGCAGATCATTCTGGTCGGAAATCTGCTGTTCGGCATCCTGGAGGCGATAAGAAAGATATTTGCAATGGCTTTCCAGTTCGTGGATACGTTTCTTCTGCTCGCGGTCAATCCGTTCGAGATAAACCATATAAAAAAACTGCAAACCGGCGACGCCCGCCAAAGCCAAACTGAGTCCAATCAAAATATAAATCGTCATATTTTCCCTTGCCTTGTAAAAAACCTTTTTCTTTTAG
>DATHTS010000466.1:0-4225 GCA_035462935.1 Pyrinomonadaceae bacterium | reverse complement strand
TGAGTTTCCGTTGCTTCGGCATCGGATTCTGACATCTTGTTGGAAAAAGCATTAGGATATTGACGGCGGCGGTAGCCTTCGGCAATGTTGACAGCCACACTTCGGGAAGAACGACGAATTTGGTCTGTCAGCGAATATCGTTCTTCAATGGGAAAACCTTTTGACAAGTGATAAATCTCCATTGCTAAACGATACGCCGTTTGAAATACTTTCAAATCTTTATGCCCTGCCATTTTAACTCTATTCCTTAAATCAGAATAAACTGCCTACCGCCGCTGCCAACTGCCTACTAATTTCAGAATGCTTGAGCAAATCGGAAATGAAGCTGACCTTGACGCAGACGGTAAATGGCATTCGGACCGGTTTGCTGGGGAATAAGAAATTCCGGCGGATTTAGCAGATAGCCGTAGTCAATCGCGAATTCACCGCCAACCGGAGTTTTGATTCTAAAACCAAGCCCGACCGTATTTGTCCACAAAGCTCTTAAATTCCGGCGGAAAACATCCGTATCCGGCACGTCCGGCGGGTTGAAAATATCGCCGACGCGGCGGAAAACATTGCCGCCGTCGTAAAACGGAACGGCGCGGATGCTTTCCGTGAGCGGGATTCTGGCTTCGAGATTTACGACCGCCAGCGCGTTTCCGCCGAAGGGAACGGTAAAAGGCGGCGGAGTAATGGGTTCGCCTTCACTGTTGCGAAAAATGCCTTGCGGAACAATTACGACGCGAGGTCCAGCCGATTCAAATTCAAAGCCGCGTAAAGTCGTCGAACCGCCGGCAAAAAACCTTTCGCTGATTGGAAGCAGACCGTTCAGGTCTGGAAATTGAGTTGAGGAAAATCTTTCGCGTTCGGAAAAAACGCTTGCCAATCCTAGAATAACGCGCCCTGCAAAAGTCGTATTTTTCAACTGCTCGATTGTGTAATAACGATTATACGAGCCCTGGAATTTGTGATAACCGATATTCGCTCCGAGAAAAGGCGCGGAAACATTATATTCCGCCGTCAGATAATCGCCCGTAGTCGGGTCGCTCGGGCTGTAGCGGCAAGGCTCGCCCGGTTCGCCGCGCTGAATAATCTCGATCAGCGTGTATTTGATATGACAGTTTTCGCGCGTGTCGCGTACTAAACTCAAACCGAATCCTGACGTGCGAATTCTCGAATCGGGGCGCAGCAAATCCCTGATTAAAAGACTTTCGATATTGTAAAGCCGCACGTCTTCAAATCTGTATCGGAGAAAAGCGATAGTGCGATTTTTATTGCTCAGCGTGCGGCTGGTTTCCGCCGAAAGAGTTAAGCGGTGAAGCGTCGGGTCGGCGGTTTCGCGCCCGAATTCATCAATCGGGTTGCCTTCCTCGTCGAGCCGCTGGACGATGCCGAAAGTTCCTCGGTCGAAAGCCGAGCGGAAAAAGCGCGTAACGGTCGAATCGCGCTGGTATTGCGCCGTGAAGGTCAGCGGCGAGTAGCGAATCGAGCCTTGCGGGTCTTTGCCGTCGTTCAGAAAACGCGGACTGATGTAGTCAATCTGGGCAAACTGCTGCAATCGGCTGGCGCGAATCCGCAAACCGCCCTGCTGCAGTTTGCCGAACAAATTGAAGTGTCGAATATCGAAAGAGCCGAACGCGCCGATGTCGGTCGAATAACCGCCGCCGTAAGTCATCAAACGCGGAGGCTGTTCGTCAACATTTATTATCACATCGGTCAAACGCCCGCCGCCCGGACGGTTTCCCGCCGGCTCAACCCTTATTTCAACCCGGCGAAAGGCATCTGTGGCGTAGAGATTTTGCTCGCTGCTGAAAATATCTCTCTGGCGTAGAACCTCGCCGGGACGCAAAGTGATTGTTCTCAGAATAGCGTCGCTTTTGGTATCGTCGTTGCCGTTAATTAAAACGCGGTTGATAAAAACTTTTTCGCCCTCATTTTCGACCGTGTAAATCAGTTTTACATGTTCAACAGTTCCGGCGACATCCGGCGGCTCATCGAGTTCGACAATCGAAAAATTAACTCTGGCATCGTAAAAACCTTCCTGCGCGTAAAATGTGCTTAGCTCGCGGGACCCATTTCGCGCCCGCGCCCGCGAGTAATTTTTACCGATTAAATCCGGCAGTTCCGTCATCAACGTGGCATCGGGAAAAGCCTGATTTCCGACAATTTCAACGTCTTGAATTTGCGTCGGAATTCCTTCGGTAACGACAAACGTGATAATCAAATCCTCGCCATTCGGATCAACACCCTGCCTGACTGTAACATCAGCGTTGCGGTAACCGAGCTCTCTCATCAAGGTTCGAATCGTATTTCTGTCCTGATCTAAGAGCCGCGCGCTTGTATAACCGCGACCATAGCCGAGATACGGGATGATGCCGAGCGCCGACGCCACCTGTGATTTGAGAATTGGGCGAACATCTTCAGAACTTAATTCATCGGTTCCTTCGATACGGATGTCTACCAATTTCAAACGTCGGCTAAGATTGGCTTGATAAACAATCTCAACTTCACGCTTTCCTAACTCCGCGCCGGACAGTGCAGAGCACAAAACCGGCGTTTCATTCTCGGTGTAAATGGCTTCATTCTCAGCAAATCTAGGCTGGACGGCGCAGATTGCTTCAACATCGGCGAAAAAGTAGCCTTGTTCCTGAAAATAATTTTCCAGCCGTCTTTCGCCTTCGATAATCGCTGAATAGTCTAACGTTCCTTCACGAATTACGGGCAGCAATTCTCTCTGCCGGCTCCGGCTTACCTTAAAATCTCCGGCTTCGACCGAAACGCTGACGTTTGCGCCGACTTCGCCTTCTAAACCGATACTGACGGTGTTGTTCTGCTCGTTAAATGTTACACGCGGCTCGCCCAAATTCGGAGCGAGACGGTTTTCCTCGCGCAGGGCATTGCGAATGCGGTCAATATCTTCCTGCAACCTTTGCCGCGTAAAACCCGCGCCCGGTTTTAGCGCCAGCTTTCGATTGATTTCGGCTGGATTAAACCCCTGGATGTTTATGTTAAAACTCTCGACCGTTGCCTGAGCATTCGGATTTACGTTGAAGGTAACGGCGACTTCATTTGCACTTTCCAGCGGACGCTGCGTATAGGTAACTTCGGCGTTAAAAAAGCCGCGCTCGCGCAGGTATTCCAGAATCAAGGTGGCGTTGCTTTGCAAAACCTGTTCGGTAACGGCGGTTCCGGGAGTGACCAGATTGAGCCTGTAAAGCAATTGTTCTTCCGTTATATTTTCGCCGGACGGAACGGGCGTTACATTAACATTTACCCTGCCAACCTGCGTGACGCGCCGGATAATAAAGCGCAGATTAACGCGGTCTTCGCCGACGGTCGTGGCTTCGACTCTAACGGAAGCGATTCTTTTCGTGTCGTAAAGAGCCTGTAAAGCCCGGCGCACCCTGACCAGCGAATACCGCTCGCCGAGAGCGTCGCGGGCAATCATACGAAACTGCTCGGTAGCGGACGGGTCGGGCGAAGCAATTTCAAAACTTATGGAGACGTCGGAAATAACGCGGTTTTCATAAATATTCTGCGCGAAAACCACAAAACATAAAATTAAAATCAAACCGCAAAGACGCAGAGATGCAAAGAGAACCGCAAAAAGAGAAGAAATAAATCCTTCTCCCTTTCCAGCCTTTTCCCCTTCTCCCCTTCTCCCCTTCTTCTCTTCTTCTCTACGGCTCATTAAATTAAAATCTTTTGCGCAATCTAACTTCAAAACTGAAAACGTTATTCTTTTGCGTAACATTGCTCAGGGAACGCTGCTCATATTGAGCGACAAACGATAACCGATTGGAAACCCTGTATTCGAGAGCTAAAACCTGATTTTGTTCTTCGGAAAGATTGGTCGAATAAGTAACCAAAAGATTCCGGTTAATCTGCCGCCCGACGGTCAGCCGCGCGGTCGGATTTCCGCGCTGCGTGCCGGAAATAATCGGGTCGAGCTCGAATCTGTTCAGCCCGAAAAGCTTGTCGGTCGCCCGCGCCAGCGGTCGGTTGATAATCTCGTCGGTCAAAATCTCCGCCGCCGTATTCAATCCGCCCTGCGCCAGCGTCGGAATTCCGCCGCCGCTGCCCGACAAATCTCCCGTTGTAATCAGCGAGATGACATCGGCTTGCGGCAAGCCCGGATTCGAGCGCACCGAAGCGTTAAGCGTCTCCGTTTCCGTCAGATTTCCCGCCAGGGAAACGATTACCTGATAACCTCTGATTTCGGTTTCCGCAAGCAGATTGATAT
>DATHTS010000465.1:0-4108 GCA_035462935.1 Pyrinomonadaceae bacterium | reverse complement strand
TCACGACATTTTCCTGTTCTTCCGCTCTCTCTCAACCGTGAATCACATCGTCCGTTTGAGCTTTCTGCGGATAGCCTTTGGAGGCTAAAACGACGCAGGCGGAACTTCCCTGTTGCCATTCTATTTCGAGTTTATCGAGATTTTGAGCGAGAATCGCTTCGCAGATTTCGACTAAATCTGTTTTCAGCCTGACCAAAATTGCCTGCGTTTCCGGGTCGCCGAAGCGGACGTTGTATTCCAGAACTTTCGCGCCTTGTTCGGTCATCATCAAGCCTAAAAATAAAATCCCGCGAAAAGGAAAGCCTTCTTCACGACAGCCTTTTAAAGTCGGTTTGATAATTTTTTCGACGATTTCAGCCGTTTGCTCATCGGTCAAAAGACTCGAATCGGAAATCGTTCCCATTCCGCCGGTATTCGCGCCCGTGTCGCCTTCGCCGATTCGTTTGTGGTCTTTGACTGGCGGCATCAGCGCGAAATTTTCGCCGTCGGCAAACAAAATCAGGGAAACTTCCCTGCCGATCAGACATTCTTCCAAGACTATTTTTTCGGCGGCTTCTTTGCTGATTAATTTGCCTTCCGTCATTTGTCCGACGGCTTCAATGGCTTCAGCTCGATTTTTCGCTACGACAACGCCTTTTCCCGCCGCCAGACCGTCGGCTTTTACAACGACCGGAGAATTTTCAGCGCCGAATTTTCCGCTTTTTAAGATTTCAATCGCGGATTCGGCGGAATTTGTTGTTTCGTAAGCGGCGGTTGGAATTTTATGCCGCAACATAAAATCCTTTGCAAAGGCTTTGCTGGCTTCAAGCTGCGCGGCTTTTTTCGACGCGCCAACTATTTTCAAATTTCTTTTCTCGAATTCATCAACAATGCCCAAAGCCAGAGCCGTTTCGCCGCCGACAAAAGTTAAATCTATATTTTCTTTCTCGGCAAAACCGACAAGTTCCGCGATATTTTCGGGTTTGATGTTGACGATTTCGGCAATTTCGGCAATTCCCGCGTTGCCGTTAGCGCAAAAAATTTTATTAACTTTTTCGCTTTTGCGAAAAGCCCTGCAAAGAGCGTGTTCACGCCCGCCCGAACCGATTACCAGAATTTTCATAACTTACAAAAAGATTTCAGAGCCAAAAAAAATACAGGGTTTATTCAATTTCAAAATCAGCGGGGGCAAGCCGCCCTTCCCGACTTGCCAATTTATCCGGCTGGTCTTTTTTCCGTTTATCCGCCCGGCTATTCGGCAATTAAGCATTCAAGGCAAAACAAATTTCAGGTCTGGAAGGGCGGCTTGCCCCCGCTTGCCAGAGAATGAATACCCTGAAAAAAATATGCTAAACTTGACACTCAGAGTCAATAGTTATATGGTCGAAATTACCCTCTTTTCACTTTATTAAATTTTGACAAGTATTGCCATTTTACTCAGAAAGGCACATACAAAGTTTTTATTTTTTAACGTTCCCAACTCGATTGTGCCAAGAGAATTGAGTTAAGCGAGGTTGAGGATTTATGCCACAATTTGAGTCAAAAGAATTTAGCGGTTTCTTTTCTAAAACTTCTACTTCTGAAGAAGAAACTACCGATAAAACGCTGGACTGCATGGACTGCGGAAAAAATTTCACCTGGACAGTCGGCGAGCAGACGTTTTTCCGCGACAAAGGCTTACAAAATCCGCCCAAGCGATGCAAACCCTGCAAACAGGCTAAAACCGAGCGTATCGAGGCGGCGCTTGCCGCGCAAGCCAGCGGCGTTAAACAAAAAATCGAAGTTGCCGTTCACTGCGCAAGCTGCGGAAATTTTACGACCGTCCCGTTTTATCCTTCGCAGGGACGCCCGGTTTACTGCCGTTCGTGCTTTTTGAAAATGCACCCCGAACTAATCACCCAGAAAAACGGCAAAAACGGCGATCAACCGCCAACGTGAACATTCGGTCTCTGTTCCGGGTCAGGCTCGGCTTGACGCAGAATTTCCCGCGTAACCGGCGCGGTGTCGCCTTCACCGAATAACAAATATCGAATCAAATAATGTATCGGATTTCCCTCGCTCCAACCGAAATATACGTGCGGAATTTTCCCGGTTTTGTCTCTTAAATGCAAAAGAAGCCCGGCAATCGCGTTCGGCACGGCGGGCGCTTCGGTTCGCAGGACTTTATAACCTTCGACATCCACGCCGCGTATTTTCAGTTTTCCCTTAAAGTCGGAAGCATCGCTCAAATCAACTTCATAAAAAAGAACCGGATCGCTCGACGGAATGTGATTGTCAACGCGCTTTTCGTGTTCCTTAAAGCGATATTCAGCCATATCGCCTTCCTCGCGCCGATTGGTCACGATGCGAATTTCGCCTTCCGCCAATTCGTTTAAAAATTCCTTCGCCTGCTCGTCGAATTCTATTCTATCAATCCGAACTTCGGTCGTCCGCATAGCCCGCGAAATAAATGAAGTTACAATGATTGCCAAAATAAACAGCGAAGCGATCTGGATGCCGCGCGGCTGCTCGATGATATTGATGAGCGTCGTGTAACAAAAAACAAGCGTAATAATTAGAAAACCGATCCATCTTTTCTGCTCCCTTTTCCACGCCGAAATCGTCACGGCAACCGCCGCCGAAGTCATCAGCATTAAAACTCCGGTAGCGTAAGCGCCGCCTTGAGAATTAACCTCGGCTTCAAATAAAATCGTTACCAGAAAAGCAATCGCCGTAAAAACAAAAACAAGCGGTCGCGTCGCCCGCGCCCAGTCAGGAGCCATTCCGTAGCGCGGCAGATAGCGCGGCACGATATTCAGCAATCCAGCCATTGCCGATGCTCCGGCAAACCACAAAATCGCAATTGTGGAAACGTCGTAAGCCGTTCCGAAAATTTCTCCCAGATATGCGTGCGCCAAATAAGACAGAGCGCGCCCGTAAGCCTCGCCGTCTTGAAGAAATTTTTCGGGCGGAATAAGCATCGTGGTTACAATGCTGCTGCCGATGAGCATTACGCTCATTATTAAAGCCGCGCCGCTCAAAAGTTTTTTTCCATTGCGAATCCGACCTTCGAGATGTCTTTCCACTTCCGGGTTTAACGGTTCGTCTGCAATTTGGGAAGTATGAATGAGCGGTTTAACATCCGGAGGTAATTTTTTATCGCTTTCGACAAGAGGCATAACTACCACGCCCGTTTCAAAACCGGATAAGCCGAGAGCGAGTTTCGGAAACAGCCAAAGCGCCGCAAAAACCAAAAACAAAACGCTTCCGCCGACATCGGGGTGCTGCCAGAGAGATGCGCTCCAATTTGGCAAAACTTCCGGGTGCGCGTAAAAAACCTCGTATAATCCAACGCCGATAATTACAATATTGAGCGTTAAGTAAACGGCGACAATAACCACCGCGAGCCCAATCGCTTCATTAAAGCCTTTGAGAAAAACCGCTCCTAAAAATCCGATTAAAACGAGCGTTACAATGATTCTATGGTTGAGAAATTGCAGATTATGTTCGACATACGGATTTTCGATGATGTGCGCTGTAGCGTCGGCGGCTGACAAGGTTATGGTGATAATAAAGCTCGTCGCCACAAAACCCAGCAAAATCAATACGAACATTTTGCCCTTCCAGCGCGAGAGCAGGTTTTCGAGCATCGAAATCGAGCCGTCGCCGTGCGGGCTTTCTTCAGCCACACGCTTATACATCGGCAAAGCGCCGAATAAAGTTAAAAGAACCAAAACCAGCGTGGCGAAAGGAGAAAGCGCGCCAGCCGCCAAAAACGCGATGCCCGGCTGATAACCGAGCGTGGAAAAATAATCAACGCCGGTCAGGCACATCACTTTCCACCAAGGATGCTGATGGTGTTTTTGTTCCTGTTCGTAAGGACCTTCCATTTCGCGGGTCCCTTTTAGAAACCAGCGCAAAAACCGGCTTTCAGCTTTTTTTTGCATAAATCTTCAAAATGCTAAAAGACCGCCAGACGAGAAACATCTGCGGTCTTTTTTAGAATTTGATTCGTGTTTTCTACCGACACTTCAAATCGGAGTTTTACTAACTTTAAAAACTAAAACAAAGGAAGATTTTACGCTTATTTATTCGCAGGTCAAGTAAAGAGAAAGCAAAAGGAAAGTAATTTTGATAAAGATTTAAAAAG
>DATHTS010000464.1:0-8409 GCA_035462935.1 Pyrinomonadaceae bacterium | reverse complement strand
GGCGGCGCGGTTTGAGCAAGCGCGGACGAAAAAAGGATAAAACAAAAAACGAGCATGGTAAATGAAAGAAAACGTTTTTTCATATTTTAGCCGAACTTATAAACCGAACGATTGAAAAGTTTAAGCAAAATGTTTATTTTTGAAATTAATATGAAAGAAACTGCCGACACCGCTCAAAAATTCTCTTTTGCCAAATGGGTCAAACGCTTCGGCGTCGCCGGTTTTCTGTTTTTCTTTATCAAAGGCTTGCTCTGGCTTATCGTCCCCGCCATTCTAATCTGGCTCGGCGTCACCTGGTAGTTACATTTAACATTTAACATTTAACATTTATCAATTTGTTCAATGATAAATGTTAAATGTCCAATGTCTAAGGTTTGTCTTCAATCACCGTTTCGTCGTCATCTACGAGAATAACTTCCGTGCCGAATTTCTGGTAATCCTTGAAGCGAATTAAATTGCGGGTTTCAAATACTTGACTTTTTTCCCGAAAAGTCAAACGCACATCAGACAAAGACGGAAGTAAGTATCTTTCATCCGAAATTTTCACCCAACCGTAATCTATGATTCTTCTGGCTGTCCGAATCGGAAAGGTTTCGGGAATTTCGGTCGCCGAGCTTTCCACGCGCAGCACGCGAAAATCTTCGCGGTCAATCCAGATTTTGCCTTCCATTCCCGTGATGGTCGTGTCATTTAAATATCCCTGAGCCGTAATGCGCTGCTGCGCTTTGTCGCGTTCAATCGAATAATTGAAAACGACGGCGCGGCGAGCGCCAATCGAATCGGTGTCAACCAATTCAAATTCCGTTTCGCTTTCAGGCTTAAAGATTTTCGCCAGAACGGTTACAAATTCGCCGGTCGAACTCGTGCCGCCGACTTCTTCGTAAGTTTGTTTGGCTTGCGGATTGTTTTGCTGAATGCCGTTCGTAGACAAAACCTTGTATTCTTCTCTCCCGTCCGAGCGGTAGCTGACTGCGACGACAAGGCGGTCTAAATTGCGAAAATTATTCGTCCCGGCATACGCGGCTGAACGCTGAATCTGCTGTTTGACAACGAAATCAGGCATTTCTTCAACTGCCGCCAAAGTATTTTTTCTTGTTTTTTCCCAAATCTCAACCGCCTCTTTTTCAGAAGGAAGCTGCGCCGCCGAAGGATTTTGCCGGCGTCGTTCGGCTTCTTCGAGCGTGCGCCTTATCTCGGCATCGTTGCGGCTTTTCGATCTGGTCAGGCTTCGCACGCCGTCGTTTAATTGAAATCCGATGCCGCGCCGCCGAATCGCATCAATCAAATCCTGCTTTGCGGCGGGCTTTTTTTCCACCTCGTAAAGCATCTTGACATATTCGGCTTGCGTGAGCGGCTTTGCTTCCTGCGCGAATGAAAATACGAATGACGATAAAATTAAAACGATGATAAGAAACTGTCTCATTGATTTAGAAAGATGCCGCGGAGGATTTTTTCGTTTGCCCTGAAACTTTTGGAGACCCGGAAACGAAGATTCAAAACATTTTATAATGTGAGATAGTTGATAACGGAAAGTTGATAATTGACAGTTTTTTTACATAAAAAAAGCGGAGCGAGTTCGATTAAAAACCCGTTTCCGCTTTTTCCTATTAAACAAAATGAAGCCGAAAGATTAATTCACCCATTCTTCTTCATAATTCAACTGCCAATTGCGCGTAACCCATTCCTGCGCGGCGGTCATAGCCTTTTGTTTCCATTTTTTCAGGTTATCAACCACCGAAAGCGCGGCTAAAGGCTTGCTCGGATCGCGTTCGACGCGAATAACTTCCGTCGGGATTTCGATAATCGTTTCGTCATCGTTCAAAAGCCGAAGATTTACGCGACTGCCGACCGAAGGAAGCATTTCCAGATTAACCAGGGCACTGGATTCGCCGATATTTTCCGTCAAACCCGATACCGAAATAGTTTCTCCGCTCGCTTCGTCAACCCAGCTTGCCTGCACCGGCAAATTTGCCATTATGCGTTGATGCAATGGCGCTTTGTGGCTCATAGTAGAATATGATAAACGTGCCATTTTTATGTCCCCCTTTTCGTGTAAATAAATTAACGAATTTTTTCAATCCGTAAATTGTGCAAGTAATCTAAACTACAATTACAGAAATGTCAAGTATTATTAAATCGCTTAAATCGCTCAAACAACTTTTTTTGATTGTTTGTGAAAAAAGTTATTTGAGTTTATTTTGTTAATTCTAAGTATAAAGAGCTATTGCCGTCCCAAAACGCTCAATTCGCTCAACTAACTTTAACCGTTTTAATTTGAAAAAAATTATCCCTTTTCACAAAGGAATCAGTTATAAATTTAAACAAAATCTTTTAAATTATTCTGCCGATTGAGTTTTATTCTAAATGAAAAAAATTACGGTTTTAACACTAAATTAATCCGAAGCAGGGATAATCTTTCAAAAGAGCGAATACAATTTTTTTGAAAAATTAGGAACTTAATTTGCCTGATAATTGAAATCTTGTGTTTGTCGTTTTGTTCTCCGGCGGCGAAAGTTATCCCCCGCCAATCTGTGAAAATCCCAAAGCTGTGCTAATCAATCACTTGGAAACTTCAGACCGGGTATTTTGAGTTTTGCGCAATTCGGGAAAGTCTAAATTTCGGACAAAAAAAATCCGAAATTTAAGATAAAAAATCCGAAATTTTAAACAAGTTCGGCAATTAGACAAGAAAAAAATTAAGATAAGCAATTATACGTTCATTAAAACTAACAAAATTTTAAGAGGATTCAACCAATGACTAAAAAAATTTCGATAAAATTTTTGGCGATGACGATTTTCTGCATGCTTCTAAGCACAGCAAGCGTCCTTGCTCAATCAACCGTTACCGGCGCTATCAACGGTAAAGTTACCGACCCGCAAGGCGCGGTCGTACCGAATGCGACCGTAACGGTTACCGACATCGGCACAAACAACGTGACCACGGTAACCACTGCTTCCGACGGCGGATTTCGCGTTTCCAATCTGCGTCCCGCAACCTATCTGGTAGAAACAACCGTAACCGGCTTCGCGCCGTTCAGACAGGAAAAAGTTGTCGTTGAAGTCGGGCGCGTAACTACCGTTGACATACCGCTGACAATCGGCGAGGCAACGGCAACCGTGGAAGTAACGGCTGAAGCGCCTGTCATCAACACAACCCAGCAGGATTTTTCAAACAACATTGACCAGACATCAATCAACGAACTGCCGATCAATGGGCGGCGCGCTTCAAACTTCGTGCTGCTTACTCCCGGCGTCGCGCCCGACGGAGCCTTCGGTTTGATCAGCTTTCGCGGTATTTCCGGCTTATTAAACAACAGCACGGTTGACGGCGGAGACAATAACCAAGCCTTCTTTTCGGAAGAGCGCGGCAGAACCCGTATCAGCTATTCAATCAGCCAGGATGCGGTGCGCGAATTTCAGGTTAATACTTCAAACTACTCGGCAGAATTCGGTCGCGCCGCCGGCGGCGTGGTCAATACAGTTACCAAAAGCGGAACTAACGAATTTCACGGTTCGGCATTTTATTACCTGCGCGACAACCGATTCGGAGCGCGTAATGCTTTCTCTACTCAAACAATTACAACCGCATCGGGACCGCAGATAGTCGGTCTAAAACCGGAGGATGTTCGACATCAATTTGGTGGGTCATTGGGTGGTCCGATTGTTAAGGATAGGCTGTTTTTCTTTTTCAGCTATGACCAGCAGAAACGAAATTTCCCAGGCGTTTCCGCACCGAGTTCATTGACTTTTTATAATTTGACCGCAGCTCAGACCGCAACTCTCACCAGCCGAGGTGTTACACCAGCGCAAATCAGCGCGGGAATCAGCTTTTTACAAAGCTTGAACGGCGAAGTTCCGCGTAAAGCCGATCAGCTTTTATTACTGCCTAAGATTGACTGGGTAATTAATGACAAGCATACGTTTTCGGCGGTTTACAATCGTCTTCGGGCTGATTCACCAGCCGGAGTTCAGTCGCAAGCGGTGGTTACCAGAGGAATAGCAAGTTTCGGCGACGATAAAGTTTCGATTGATACGCTTAACTTACGGTTGAATTCGACTCTTACTCCTTCAATCCTGAATGAAGCCCGATTCCAATGGTCGCGTGATCTTGAGCAGCAGGTCGCACAACCTCCCGCGCCAAATGAACCTACAACCGCTAATGGTTTTTCACCGTCGGTTGCTATCGGCGGCGGCGGTTTTACTTTTGGCAAACCGAATTTTCTCGACCGGGCGGCTTACCCCGATGAAAAACGCTGGCAATATGCCAATACGACCACCGTTATCCGAGGCAGACACACTCTCAAATTCGGCGGCGATTTCAACTATGTTTCCGACCTTTTGGATAATCTTTTCCAAAATGCCGGCGCCTACAGTTATTCCAACATCGAAGCGTTCTTATCCGATTATGCTTTTCCTGCTACCGGAGGATGTTTTGTCGGTACAACAACAGTCAGAACGAAATGTTATACGAGTTTCAACCAGGGTTTTGGTCCGACAGCCTTCAAGTTCGCTACGAAAGATTACAACCTCTTCTTCCAAGACGATTTTCGCATCACTCCGCAGCTGACGTTAAATTTCGGTTTGAGATATGAACTACAAACTCTGCCCGAACCGCAAATACCTAACTCGTTAGAACCGCGCACAGCGAACTTCCCGACCGATAAAAATAATTTCGGTCCGCGTATCGGTTTTGCGCTTGATGCGACCGGAGACGGCAAAACTTCAATCCGCGGCGGCTATGGCATTTACTACGGAAGAATCATTAACTCAACCATTTCCAATGCAATCACAAACACCGCTGCAACCGGCAGCCAAGTTCAGTTTAGTTTGCAGCCGGCTTCACCCGGTTCGCCGACATATCCTAATGTCTTAGCAGCGGCACCCAACGTAACCGGAGCGCGACCCGACATTGTTGTTTTCAAACAAAATATGCAAAATCCGCTGATTCATCAAATGGATGTTATTTTTGAAAGAGTCATTGCAAAAAACACTGTCGTTTCGGTATCCGGTTTATTGAGCATCGGCAGATACCTTCCAACCTTTGTTGATACCAATTTACCATTTCCGACCGGAACGTCTACTTACACCTTCTTTGGCGGTCCGTTCGATGGTCAACAATTAACCTTGCCGCGTTTTACCGGCGCTCGTCCTAATGCGAATTTCGGGCGTATTACTGAAATCAGAGACACTATCAGTTCCGAATACTACGGCTTAGTCCTGCAGGCAAACCGTCGTTTAACAAGGGGTTTGCAATTTCAAACCAGCTACACCTATTCAATGGCTAGGGATAACGGGCAAACTTCCCAAACATTCACAAATCCCAATGTTCCGCTTAATCCGTTTGACTTAGACCTTGAATACGGAACATCAAATCTTGATATTCCGCACCGGTTTGTGGCAAGCGCGGTTTATGCTCCGGGAACGCTGTTTGGTGTCGGGCGCAACTCCAGTTTGGGCAGAGCAATTTTCGGCGGTTTCACAATTGCTCCGATTGTTACTATTCAATCCGGTCGCCCGTATTCGGCAGGCGTTAGCGGAAATGCTCCTACGCCAAATATCAGTACAGGTATCTTAGGCGCTGGTGGTGATAATCGCCTTCCGACAATTGAGCGCAATGCTTATCGGCTGCCGTATGCCTTTAACGTGGATTTAAGAATTTCGCGCCGTTTCCGTTTAACCGAAACAGCAAACTTAGAAGTTCTGGCGGAAGGATTCAACATATTCAACCGTCAAAATATTACTAACGTAGGCACGACTGCTTATACAATTTCCACTGTTTCGGGAGTAACCAGATTGACTTACAATACAGCAACGTTCGGAGTTCCGAGCGAAGCCGGAAACACAATTTTCCGCGAGCGACAAATTCAATTTGCGGCGCGTTTCCAATTCTAGATTTCTAATAATAAGAAATCCTTTCGGCGTGTCTTCTGCGGAAGACACGCCTTTTTTTATTAAAATTCGCTTTCTCAATTGACCGAAGGCAATTAACAATTAACAATAACCACAATGCGAATCCTGCAAGTTTCATCGGCAAAAGCAATCGGCGGCGGCGAAAGGCATCTGATTGATTTGACGCGGGGCTTAATCGCTCGCGGACACGAAATTTTTCTCGCCGCCGCGCCCGCTTCGCCGCTTTTTGAAAGAATCCCGGAACTAAAGCGGGAAAACACCCTCGAAATAAATATAAAAAATTCGCTGGATGTTTTGGCGGCGCGCGCATTAGCCCGCTTTTTACAAAAACACAAAATCGAGATTATTCACGCGCATCTCGGAAAGGATTATTTACCGGCGAGATTGGCGGCGAGATTTGCGCCCGAAGCGAAATTCGTTTTATCGCGGCACGTTCTTTTTCCGATGAAGGCTCTGCATAAATTTGCGCTCAAAAATGCAGCGAAAGCAATCGCCGTTTCCGCTCCGGTCGAAGCGAATCTGGAGAAGATTTTCCCGAAGGAAAAAATCGCGCTTATTCCTTACGGCATCGAGATTGAAAATTGGTCGAAAAATGACAAGGAGCAATTATGGCGCGAGTTTCGCTTTGAACACGACATTTCATTTGACGCGCTTTTAATCGGCACGCTCGGCGAGCTTAAAGTTTTGAAAGGTCAACGCGATTTTGTTTTGGCGGCGAAAATTCTGGCGGAAAAATTTCCCGACGCATATTTTCTCAGCAGCGGAAAGGACAATTCGTTAAAAAAAGAATTTCGGAGCGAGCTGAAACGTCTGGTCAAAGTTTTCAATCTGGAAGACCGCTTTTTATTTCTCGATTGGGTCGAAGATTCCGCTCCGATGCTCGCCGCTTTGGACGTTTTCGTTTCCGCCTCGCACACGGAAAGTTTCGGCTTGGCAATCCTCGAAGCGATGGCAAGCGGAACTACCGTTGTCGCAACCGAAACCGGCGGCGCAAAACAATTGATCGAAGACGGAAAAACGGGAAAACTCGTTTCAATCAAAGAGCCGGTTCAACTAGCCGAAGCGATTGGCGAGATTCTAAACGATGAAAATCTGCGCCGGACTTTGGGCAAAAACGCGCAGGAAATTGCAAAAGAAAAATTCGGTTTGGAAAGAATGGTTGCCGAAACCGAACGGCTTTATATGAATTTGTAGGGAGCGACGTATAAATCTCTGCCTCTACAAATTTTCAGTCAGCCATTTCAAAGTTTTCGCCGCGCGCCTTCTTGCATTTTCGCTGGTCGAAAGCTCTGTTTTTAGTTTTTCCAAATCTCGCGGTTCATCAATGTCATACCAATCTGGTACTTCGCGCAGGCGCAAATCCAGATTCATTATATTTCGCCGCACCTGTTCGAAAGTTTTTTCTGAACTCCACGCGACATTTTCAAAAATTTCTCTCCGCAAAACTCTCAAGCCGATCAGATAAAATCCGCCGTCTTCGGTTTTTCCCAAAACGGCATCGGAATTCGTTTCCAGAAATTCAAACGCCTGTTCAATAAAATCTGCCGGAACCGTCGGACTGTCCGCGCCGATTATCACGACCGCGTCCGAATCCGTCGAAAAGGCGAATTCAAAGGCATTGAATATTTTTTCGCCTAAATTTGAGCCTTTCTGTTCAATAAAAATATGTTCGTATCGCAGCAAATCCTGCAATTCCTTTCGTTTTTCCGGCGGCGAAAATGCTAAAATCGTTTTATCGCAGACGGCTTTGGCTTTCTTTTCCGTATCCTGCAAAAATGCGGCGGCGAGCGCGGCGGATTGATCGGGCGAGAGAACGGATTGAAGCCGCGTCTTAACCATTCCGGCAACGGGAACTTTCGCCATTATTACAATCGCGCGTTTCATTTTGGGATAAATTTTATCTTGTTTGGTATTTTTCAGTAAAATGCCGGAGGCAGGCAATTATTATGGAGAAAACATTTCGCAAAGGCGCAATCGGCGCGTTGATGGATGAATACGAACGGGCAACGGCAGAGCTAAAATCAATTCTTCAAAACATCTCCGAAGAAGATTTTACGCGGATTGCGGACAGTGAAACCGAGGACAAGAACTGCCGCTCGATTCAAACGGTTATGAGCCACGTCGTAATCGCCGGATACGGTTATGCTAATTATATCCGCGAGCAATTTTCGATGGCGGCTGATTCTCCGCAGTATCGCCTGTTATCTTTAGATGAAACTATCCGCGAGCTCGATAAAATTCTCGATTATATGGCGCAAACCTTAGATGGAAAATGGGAATTGTCTGACGATGAAATTAACCGGACGATTATTAAAACACGCTGGGGCGGAACTTACGATTTGGAACAATTGCTCGAACACGCGATAGTCCACATTCTCAGACATCGCAGACAAATCGAAAAATTCCTTTTGAAATCTCCCACCTAAAAACGGTAATTTTTATAGAAGCTATCTAAAAAATAATATTATCGTTAAGCCAGCGGTCTAAGACCGCGTTTCA
>DATHTS010000463.1:0-6152 GCA_035462935.1 Pyrinomonadaceae bacterium | reverse complement strand
GGTTTCGATAATTTTTCCTTTTTCCCTCACGACAATTTTATCGGCGCGGCGCACGGTGGAAAGCCTGTGTGCGATAACGATTGAGGTTTTATTTCGCATCAGATTTGCCAGAGCTTTTTGGACTAGTCTTTCGCTTTCCGCATCAAGCGCGGATGTCGCTTCGTCCAAAATCAAAACCGGCGCGTTCAGCAAAACGGCGCGGGCGATGGCGATTCTTTGCCGCTGCCCGCCGGAAAGAAAAATTCCGCGCTCGCCGACAATTGTTTCGTATTTTTGCGGCAGTTCTTCAATAAAATCATCGGCAAAAGCGATGCGTGCGGCTTCGCGGATTTCTTCTTCGGTCGCGTCGGGTTTGCCGTAAGAAATGTTGAAATGAATCGTGTCGTTGAAAAGGACATTTTCCTGCGTAACTAGAGCGATTTGCTTTTTCAAACTCAAAACGCGGGCATCGCGCAAATCAATTCCGTCCCATAAAATCGCGCCTTTTGTCGGGTCGTAAAGCCGCTGGATAAGTTTTATCAAAGTTGATTTTCCGCCGCCGCTTTCGCCGACCAGCGCGACCATTGAGCCTTTCGGAATTTCCAGATTGATATTCCTGAGAATGTTTCTCGGCTCGTTTTGATAATGAAACCAGACGTTTTGAAGTTCGATTTTATCAAGTAAAGGCTGAATCTCTACCGCGTTCGGTTTTTCCGGCAAAACTTCATTTTCGTCTAAAACGTTCCAGACATCTCGGGCGGCGGCAAAGGCTTTTGATAATTCGTTGTGCTGGCGCGAGATTTTCCGCATCGGGTCATAACTGCGGAAAAGGAAAAAAAGGAATGTGAAAAACTGTGCGGGTTCCATATTTCCGAGATTTATTTCGCGCAAACCGAAATAAAACAAAACCGACATCATAACAATCCCGATTATTTCGATAGTCGGCGGCGAAGTCGCGGCGATTCTGCCGGAACGCAGATTCGCGCGGGCGATGATTTCGGCAACGCGCCGGAATCTTTCTTTCTCACGCGGCTGTGCTGAATACGCTTTTACAATAGTTTGATTGGAAAGCGCCTCCTGTGCCGTGTCGGTTAAAAGCTGGTTTCCTTCGAGCGATTCTTTGGCGAGTTTTCGGAGCGATCTGCTGAATTTTGAAGTTAAAACGGCGATTACCGGTCCGAGCAGCAAAGCGCCGAGCATCAACCGCCAATTAAAATAGAAAGCTGCGCTGATAAAAACAACCAGCATAAAGCTTTCTCTCAAAACGTCGCGCAGGTTTGCCGAAACCGCCAATTCAATCGCCGCGCAGCTTGTAACAAGGCGGGAAACTAAATAATTAGTCCGGTGTTTTTCAAAAAACGAAGCCGATTGCTGCAGAAGATGATCGTATAATTCCTGTCTGAGCCGCAAAACGGCGGACTGCCCGATTTTCGCCATCAAAAATGAGGAAAAATACTCGGCGATTCCCTTGCAGATGGTGAAGCTAATTAAAAGTACCGAGATCATTATCCACGCCTGAAACCAATCATCCTGCGGAATTAATTCGTGCAAACCGAAAAGCGTGGCAGTTTTTTGAGCAGAATCGGAAAGAAATTGATCGAAAATCGGGACGAGCAATCCACCGATTGCGCCTTCAAAAAGCGCAACCAGAATCATTGCCACAATCGCCATAACAAATGTCGAAAGATGCGGGCGAAGATATTTTAGAAATCGGCGAAAATCCTGCATTACAAACTCAAAAACTTGAATATAAAGCCTTGAAGAGAAAATGCCAAATTCCGGATTTCAGATTCCAAATTACAAATTCCGAATTTAGGGCTTTAAATTTCATACTTCTTTTTGTTAAAGTAAAACCATTGTCTGGAACTTCAATTCCGAAATTCCCCGAAATTTGCAACGCCAAAACAATTTACGGCATCTTTTTTTGAGAAGACCCTGCTCTGGAGAAAAAAAATCTATGAAATTAAAAGTTCTTTCGTTATTTTCCATTCTACTCCTGTTTTCCGTTTCCATTTTAGCCCAGGTTGATGTCCCGCGTCAGACAACGGCGATAACTTACCCGTTAGACGAAACCGTCAATCTGCAATTTCGCGGGACGACCCGATTCCCGCGTATGAAGGGCGATGCGAAAATACGCCGCACAGCCAAGACCGGAACTGAAATTGATTTATCGGTTTCAAAAATGCCGCGTCCTTTTGAACTCGGCGCCGGTTACGCGACCTACGTTGTATGGGCTGTCTCGCCGGAAGGACACATTGATAATCTCGGCGAGATAAAACGGCGCGGCTTTTTCGAATTCGATTCCAAGATCAAGGTAACGACGACGCTTCAAACTTTCGCTTTGATTATTACGGCAGAGCCGCATTTTCTCGTCCGCCGTCCGAGCCAGACGATTATGCTGGAAAATTTAAATCCTTACAGCACAAGCGGCAAGACTTTCGCAACAACGAAAGCGATTCAATATTTTGGAAATTCGAGCGATTATTTCCGCGATGCGCGAACGCCGGAAATTGCCGAGATTGATTATTCCAGAACGCCTTCGGCGATTTTGCAGGCGAAACAGGCAATTGCGCTGGCAAGATATGCGGGAGCGCAGCGCGACGCCCCCGAGGAATTGCAGGAAGCCGAAACCCTTCTGCAAAACGCAGAAACCGCTTGGAGAGCCGGACGCGATGAGGAAACGGTTGATATTTCGGCGCGAAAAGCGATCAGCACGGCTGTAAAAGCCGAAAACACCGCCGCGGTTCGCAAGGAAGCCCGCGAAAGGCGAAATGAAAGGACGCGCACCGATGCGGAAATCCGTGATGCGGAAGAAAAATACATTGACGCGCAAAATGATATTTCTAATTTGAGAGCGGAGCTTGACAGAGAAAAACGCGCCCGCGAATTAGCCGAGCGTGATGCTTTGAATTATTCGAATCAAGTCAGGGAACTAAGAGCGGAACTCGACCGGGTTAGAAATGAAGCCGAGGAAAGCAAATTAAAATATGCGCGGCTCGAAGCCCGGCAGGAAGCGCTTGAAGCGGAGCGCGAAAAAGAGCGGCGGCTAAATCGCTTGCAGGCAAATACGGGCGTTTTGGTGCAGTCCTTAAAGCGTTTCGGCACGGTTGACCAAACCGAGCGCGGAATTGTTTTGATTTTACCCGAAAATTTCTGGGCTAATACTCGGCAGAGCAGTTTTGCTCCAGACGCGGAACCGAAATTAACAACTTTGGGCGAAGTTCTGGCGAATAACACGGATTATAAAATTACCGTTGAAGCGCATACCGACAATCAAGGAACGCCTCAGGAACTCGAAACTCTGACGCGGGAACGCGCGCAGGCGATTGCCGATAAAATGCTGTCGTTCGGCGTAGCGGAAACTCGTATCGAATCGAAAGGTTTAGGCGCGGGTTTTCCGGTTGTGCCGAACACAACCAACGCCAATCGAGCAAAAAATCGCCGCGTGGAGATAGTTTTAGTTCCGGCGATAGAATAGGCTGGTTTCAAATTCCAGATTCCAAATTCCAAATTTCGGGTTGTTGTGAAATAATTCGGAGTTTGGAATTTTTTTTGTTATGAAACTTAAATTTGACGCGATTCTGCAACCCGAACAGGCTGAATATCTCGACCGACTTTTGCCAGACAGTCAGGGAATTTGGGCGGAAATGGAGCGATTTGCCGGAGAAAACGGCGTGCCGATTGCCGACCGCGAAGTTGCATGGTTTTTGGAAATCACGGCTCGCGCGATTCGCGCCGAAAAGTGTCTGGAAATTGGAATGGCAATCGGCTATGGGGCTGCTCATCTTGCAAGAGGTGTTTCGGAAGAAGGAAAAGTTTTTACCATTGAACCGAGCGACCAGATGATCGCGCTGGCGGAAGATTATTTGCAAAAACTTAATTTGCGGGAAAAAGTCGAGGTAATTAAAGGCAAGGCTCTGGATATTATGCCCGATTTGGAAGGCGAGTTTGATTTGCTTTATCTCGATGCGGTTAAAGAAGAATATGCTGAATATCTTGAGCTTGGCTTGCCGCTTTTGCGCGTCGGCGGCGTTGTAATTGCAGATAATCTTCTTTGGGGCGGACGAGTTGCGGGAGAAATTGATGACGAGAAACAAATCGCTTCGACTATGGCTTTAAGGAATTTTAACGAAATTTTCGTGAATCATCCACAGCTAAAAGCGCAAGTTTTATCAATCGGCGACGGATTAGGTTACAGCGTTAAAATCAGCTAAGAGGCAAACTTTTAATCCTTAAAAACTAAAATTCTATCAGGCGGAAGCCCGACCATACATTCGTCACCGATATTCAAACCGACCAAGCGCAGGACAACGGATTGAAGCATCAAACCATTAGCATCTAGCAAAATCTGGGTTGTCTCGCCTAAAAATTGTATTCCCGCGACGACGGCTTTTAAGAGATTATCTTCAGGGAAAGACGCGCCGAAAGAAATCGAGATATGTTCGGGTCGGATAGCGAGCGTTACATTTTGATTGATCGCGCCCAGATTTTGTTTTTCCGGTCTAGCGGTAAAAAGCCGGTGTTCGCCGGAAATAGTTTGAAACTCAGGAATTTCCGCTTTGCTGGAAGTCAGGCGCCGGGCTTCGATTAAATTGTTTTTTCCGAAAACGCGGGCGACCGAAACCGAATTCGGATTTTCATAAACTTCACGCGGCGTTCCGGTTTGACGAATTTCTCCGTCAACCATGACCGATACGCGGTCACAAACTTCAAACACTTCGTGGTAAGTGTTAGTGGCAAAGATTACTTTCAGATTTTTTTCTCGCACTGCACGGCGTAACTCCGCATATTTTTCCTGCCGCGTTTGCCAATCCATCTGGCAGAAATTATTGTCGAGAAGCAGGACATTTTCAGCTTTGCTCAATGCGTTTTCAAATGCCAGAACTTGACCTTCGCCGTCGGCAATTTCCGGTTCGGTGTGAGTTTTGAAAAGCGCGCGCCAGTAAGATTCGGTTGTTAAAGTCGGAAAATAAATCGGTCTTTGGCGCGAAGGCTTTTCCGTTAAATCATCGTCGTCGAGTAAAATTCGCCCGCCGCAGTTTGTATTCAGACCTGCCAGAGCGCGAATCAAAGTTGATTTTCCGACACCTGACAAACCGAATAAACCGAGAATCTCGCCCGATTTTACCTCCAGCGAAATATCCCGCAAAACCCACAAATTATCGTATCTCTGCGAAAGATTAATTATCTTTAAGGACATAAATTTTCCGAAATTTGAAACTTTAGCGTGATTGTAACGTGCAAACTAAAAGTATGCGGTTGTCATCCGAATAAGGCAAGTATAAACTTTCTAAGAAAAGGAGAAAAGTTTAACTATGTCAGATAAAAAACCGAGTTTGAAAAGAAAAGTCGCCCACGCCGGCGGCTGGATGGTGGCAAAACGAGTGGCAAGATCAATTCCATACGTCGGAACGGCGGTGGCAATCGGTCTGGTCGGCTCGGACATTAAACGCAAGGGCGTGGTCAAAGGCTTATTGAATTCCGGTATTGACGCCGTGCCTTTTGTCGGCGCGGCAAAAAACGCCATCGAGTTTTTTCGGGGAGATTTTTTCCCGGATAAAAACAGCGTTAATAATAATCAAAAATGAAAAACTTTCAAATAAAATCTGTATTTTGTCTAATTTTAGCGGCTCTGTTTGTATTTACGACAGCGGTTTTTACGGCAAATGCGCAAACCCGTCGAAATAATCGTCAGGCAAAGCCGACTCCGACACCGCCGACGAGTATTCCGACTATTATAAGTCTTGCGGATGACCATCAAAAGGAAAGCGCCGTTCTTTCGCAAAGAACGCAAAATCCCGAAACGCAAACCGAAACCCTGGAAGAAAGGTTGGAGAGATACAACAACCACATAAAAGAATTAAACGCGAAAATCAAAACGCTGGAAGCGAGTCAAAAAAAGGATTTTGACGAAAAGCAAAAGCGTCTCCTTTTAAGTCTCGACATTCTTTCTCGTGCGGAACAGCGTTCGGAATCTCTTAGAAAACAGCTTTTTGAAATGGTCGAAAAGGAAAATACGGTAAAAACGCGGCTCGAACAACTCCAATACGATTCGCGCCCCGAAATGATTGACCGCTCGGCGGCATTGACGGGTTCGCTCAGACCGGAAGAAGTGCGCGACGCGCGGAGAAAATCGCTCGATGCGGAAAAGCAAAATCTTGAAAACCTTCTGC
>DATHTS010000462.1:0-4618 GCA_035462935.1 Pyrinomonadaceae bacterium | reverse complement strand
CTCCCGTTGGAAAAATGGACGAAGAAAACGTTAGTCAGAACGAAGAAACCGAAGAGTCTCAAACGCAGGAAACAATTGCGGAAGATGAATCTGCGCCGGAAAACGGAGGCAGGAGATTTTTCACGCGCAGAAACGGGATTATCGCTCTTGGTCTGGTCAGTTTGCTGGCGGTGGCGCTGGTGATTTTAGTCACTGTTTCCTATCGCTACGGCGTTATTGACAACTACATTAAGCGGCAGTTTGTTCAGAAAATGGCGGACATCGGCATCGTTTTCGAGGCTGACGTTTTCCGCGTTACGATTACTCCTTTGCAGCTTCGCCTCGAAAATGCGACATTCGTTGATAAAACTACCGGCGAACGACTTTTTACCATTAATGAAGCTAATATCGGCTTAAAAGTTGAAGACCTTTATTCGTGGCAGTTGAGCCGCGATCTGACGGTTGAAACAACCGAGATTAACGGCGCGGAAGTTTGGGTGCGATTCGACGAAAACGGAAATTCCAATTTCTCAAATCTCGAATTTGCCGAAGAAGGACCGGGTTATGTCAATTTTAATTACACCTCGACAAGTTTTGCGCTGAGAAATGGCTTGATTCATTTCGGCGATGCTCAACACAATATTTCAGGTGATGCAAAAAACGTAATCTTTTTCCTAGAGCCGGTTGACCCGGCAGTTCCCGACGACGAAAAACGTTATAAATTCGATATTACTTCGACCGAATCGAATTTCGTCTATGACGGAAACGTTATCGAACCGATTGATATTCGCGCTCAGGGAATAACCGACCGGAAAGGCGCGGAAATTACCGAGCTGAGGCTTGACTCGCCGCTCGGCACATCCGTTTTAAACGGCAGAGTCGAAGATTGGGAAACGATAAAATATCACTTTAATATAACTTCCACGGTTGATTTGACGCAGACCTCAAATCTTCTGCCCGTTGGCACGCCGCTTCGCGGACTGGGAAATTTTCAAGGCACGGTAACCGGCGAGGGAGATGAATATAAAATCGAAGGCGAGATTACTTCCGATGCTCTCACGGCTTCGAATATTTATCTGCGCGGCTTAAACGTGAACGCGACCGTTCAAGGCAAAGAATCAATGTATGAGGCAAACGGCAAAGCGATTGCCGAATTGCTGACCTTTGAAGATTTTCGCATCGAGTTTCCGCAGCTCATCGGCAATGTTCGCGGAACTGGAACGGATTTTCGCTGGGTCGGCGAGCTGCAAGCCGCCGCCGCCAAATCGCCTCTGGGAACAATCGGCGGGCTGTTTATCACCGATGCCGTTGCCGAATATAAGGATGAGCGTCTCGACGCCACTTTAGGAAACGTCCGTGCGGGAACTTTTCTCGCTGAGGGAACCGACGTTCAAAACCTGCGAGCGAGCAATGTAAAACTCACTTATCAAAACGAAAATGTTGATGTAAATGCGCCGAGCCTTCAGGCGGGAAGAGTTAAGACCGAAGACGCGACTCTTAGCGGAGTGACAGCTAATAATGTAAGGATCAGGAATCGTGGAAATACTACGACTGCCGATGTCGGAAATTTGCGCGTCGAAAATCTCGAAACCGAAGACGCGCGGCTCAGAAATGTCCGGGCGAGTGATGTTAATGTTCAGTCTAGCAATAATAGGACGAATATTGCTGCCGGAAATGTGCAGGCTGACGGCGTTGACGCTTCCGGCGCTCGAATCGGCAATTTGACGGCTTCAAATGTTGATGTGCAGATTGTCGGGGACGAAACGCGCGTTTATTCAAATAATCTGCGCGTGGCGAGAGTCGAAACGGATGATGCGATTTTGGGAAGCTTAAATATCGCAGGCGTTCGGATGACTATTCGAAACGGCAGAATCGAGGCGCAATCAAATGATATTGACGCCGGCAACGTTACTTTGACCGCATCAGCCGTGCCGGAAGGCGGAAGACTCGAAAACGTTCAGCTTCGCCGACCTGTTTTCGTGCTTGAGCCTTCGGGTCGCTACCGAGCCAGCGCGGATATGAGTCTGGGCGGCGGAGTTCTCGGCAGCATTCAGCTTGGCGCGGTGCATTCGGACGTGGTGGCGACGAGCGATCAAATCGCACTGAATAATCTTACCGCCGACGTGATGGACGGGCGGCTCAGCGGCGAGGCGACGATTGCGATGCAAAACAGGGGGCGTTCAAATATTAACGCTCAGTTTTCAAATCTCAACCTCGGTAAATTGCTGGCTTTGCAGGGCGGGCGCGTCGTGCCGCTCGAAGGCGAGACGACCGGGCAGGTTAATCTTTCTTTTCCGGGAACAAATTTCAAACAGGCGACCGGGAGCGTAAACGCGGATATTCTCGCAACTGCCGGAAGTGCCGAGCGCGGACAAATTCCGGTTACCGGGCGAGTTGAGCTAACTGCTAATCAAGGTTTGTTTAATGTTAATGTTGCCAATTTAAGAACGAATGAAAGTCAGGTCAGCGCCACCGGGCAGTTTGATTTGAGCGGGTACGATTCCAACTTAAATGTCGCGCTCGATTCCAGCAATGCCGCTGAAATCAGAAGGCTTATCAGTGTTTTGAATCTTTCGGATGAACTCGAAGAACAGCTCAATTCGTCACAGGTCGAACTTGCCGGAAATTTAAATTTCAAGGGAACTTTGACCGGGAATCTTACCGACCCGAATGTCGAAGGACGCGCCTCGCTTGAAAGGCTGATTGTTCGCGGACAGGAACTCGGCTCGGTGGCTTCGGATATTTCCGTTACAGATGCGGGAGTCGAGCTTAGAAACGGCGTTTTGGAAGAGCGCGACGGCGGAACGCTCGCCTTTAACGTCAATATGCCGAGCGGCGGAACAAACAACATCTCGGTTCAGGCGACGCTCGACCGTGTGAATATCGGGAATATTCTCGCCGCTTTGCCGGTCGAGCTTCCGGAAACGTTTCGCAATTTGCAGGCGGATACTTCCGGCACTTTGAATCTAAGCGGATTGCCGAACGCAATGCAGGGCGAAGCGAATATAAGAGCGACAAGCGGCACGATTGACGGGGAATCCTTCGATAATCTGGAAGCGCGGGCGACTTTTGCCGGAAACCAAGTCAACATCGAGAATTTTGAAGCGCAGTTCGGCGCTGGATTTGTCCGCGCGAGCGGAACTTATAATACGGAAACTACGGCGGTTAATCTGGACATAACCGGCAAAGATGTCAGAATGGAACGCCTGCGTCCGTTTATCCCGAACAACGCAGATTTGCCGAATATTCGCGGCATTGTTGATTTGACGGCGCAAATTACGGGGCAAGCCGATCAGCCTTCGACTTATAATGTGAATTTCAGCGGTATCGGGCGCGACGTAACGCTCGATGATCGTGCTTTGGGACAAGTCGAATTTTCCGGCACCACGGAAAATCAACAGCTAAACACCAAAGTAATCGCCACGATTAACGGGCAGCAGCAGGAAATTACGGCAAACGTAAATTTCGCCGACGAAAATCTTCCCTTCCGCGCGGAAACCGTTTTCAACGATACAAATCTTGAGCCGTATATCAATTTGGCGCAATTGCCCGGAAACGTCGCCGTAACCGGGCGAGCGACGGGCAGAGTCTTGTTGGAAGGCAATCTGCGCGGAATAAACGAGAGAGGCGAGCGCGAGTTTTCGACGGAAGGATTGCGCGGTTCGGCGGAATTTACGCAGCTTTCGCTGCAAATAGACGAAACTTCTCTGGTAGCTTCGGAACCGGTTTTAGTTCGGTTCACGCCGAATGAAGTTATTGTCGAAAACGCCAAATTTGCCGGCAGCGGAACAAATGTCGTGGTTACCGGAACTTACGCCTTAAATGAAAGGGGAGTCAATAATCTGGCGATTAACGGAAGCGTAAACTTGCGCGTTTTGAACGCCATTTCCGAGGACGCATTCTTTTCAGGCATAGCCAAAGTAGAAGTGCGCTTGAACGGAACTTCAGCCGACCCGCGTTTGATAGGCACGGCGGCTGTTGATAATGCGACGGTTTCAGTTTTCGTCGGCGATGAACGCTTGACCGTTCAGCGCATAAACGGGCAGATTTTGTTCACAACCAATCAGGCGCAGATTCAGGAATTGACCGGATTTCTCGGCGGCGGAAGAATTACCGCTTCGGGCGGCGCGGTGCTGGAAGGTTTAGCGCCTCAAGCTTTTCGGCTCAACATTCAAGGCAATAACGTTACCGCGCCGCTTCCGTCGGATTTTATCACGACCGGCGACATTCAAGCCGAGATTACCGGCAGGCGTGAGAACGACGGAATACTGAGAACGTTCATTTCGGGAACTTTTAATGCCCGGCGCAGTCTATACACGCAGGATATTGATTTAGCTGACATCATCAATCAACGAGGCGGTGGTACGATTACTCGGGGCGGCGGCAGTGGAGATTCATTTTTAGGCGAGACGCGGCTGGATTTAAGGATAATCGGGCGCGACGCGCTGGTGGTGCGAAACAATCTGGCGGATTTGACCGCTTCGATTGATTTGCGGATTACCGGCGATATTGACGAGCCGCAGATCGCCGGGCGCGTTACAGCTAACAGCGGGACGCTTTTCTTCCGCGACAATCGTTATGAAGTTCAGCGCGGCATTTTGGAATTTCCGCCGAACACGACTTTCGAGCCATATATCAA
>DATHTS010000461.1:0-10825 GCA_035462935.1 Pyrinomonadaceae bacterium | reverse complement strand
ATGTGGCTGACGATTTGGAAGTCAAAAAAGTTGAAGTTGACGACCTTAAAATGGCGCACACGCGCGTTCATCAATCGGTCAGCGGCATTCCCGTCTGGGAAGGCGAGGCGATTGTTCACCTGAAACCGGACGGTGATGTTTCAACCGTTACGGATAATCTTAAAACCGCTGTAGTTGTCAGCACAGTGGCGAATTTCTCGGCGAAATATGCTTTGAAATTGGCAAACCAGATGTATGACGGTGCGGCACAGCTAACCGAAAAACCAAAAGTTGATATGTGGGTATTTCGAGGCGAAGACCGCGATCATTTAACTTACAGAGTGGAAATGCCGCGACTCGACGGTTCGGAAGAAACTTCGATACCGGTAATTTTTATTGACGCGCAAACGGGCGAGAAGGTTTTTGAATACAACAATCTGCAAACCGGTTCGGGTCCGTCGCTTTACAGCGGCACGGTAACTATTTCGACCAGTTCCGTCGGTTCGACATATTATATGGAAGATTTAACCCGTAAAATGGGGACTTTCAATATGAATAATACCGGCAATACGACGACCGGAACGGGCGGAACTCAATCGCGTTACACTGACGCCAACGACGTTTGGGATGCGACTAATCAAAGAGCCGGAGTTGACGCGCATTACGGCGCGGCGATGACCTTCGATTATTTCAAAAACGTTCACGGGCGCACAGGGATAAACGGCAGCGGCGGACCGGGAACGACTTCGGCGGCGGCAAACAGCTCGATTAGCTTGATAACCTCCCGCGTTCATTTCGGCAGCAACTACAACAACGCCTTCTGGTATAACAATCAAATGACCTACGGCGACGGCAACGGAACTTCGTTCTCGCCGCTGGTTACACTTGATATTGCCGGACATGAAATGACTCACGGCGTCACGCAATACACCGCCAATTTGACTTATTCAAATGAATCGGGCGCATTAAACGAATCAATGTCCGACGTTTTCGGCGCGATGGTCGAGCGATACGCCAGAGGTGAAAGCGCGAATACCTGGAAAATCGGCGAAGAATGTTACACGCCTTCCACTTCCGGCGATGCGCTTCGTTATATGGACAATCCGCATTTAGCGGGAAACGGCGGCTATACCGCAGATGATGATCCCGATCATTATTCCGAACGCTACACCGGAACAGCCGACAGCGGCGGCGTTCACATAAATTCAGGCATTGCCAACAAAGCCTTCTATATGGCGGCGAAAGGCGGGACTCATCATTTGAGCGGCGTAACCGTCACCGGAATGGGCGCGGATGACGCGGCTAAAATCTGGTATCGCGCTTTGACCGTTTATATGACTTCCGGCACGAATTTTTCGGGCGCGAGAACCGCCACGCTCAACGCCGCAACCGATCTTTTCGGCTCGTCAAGCGCACAATGGACGGCGACTGCCACAGCTTGGTGCGCCGTCGGTGTAGGTTCATGTCCGGGCGGCGCGACGCCGACTCCGACGCCGAGCGGAAGCGAATTGCTGGTCAACGGCGGATTTGAAGGAAGCGCTTCTCCCTGGGTTGGCTCAGGCACGGGTTATTTCTATGTTGCAAACGGCAATTACCCGCACGGCGGAACAGGCTACATCTATTTCGGCGTAAACAACAGCGTTTCGGGACAATCCTATCAGCAGGTTACAATTCCGAGCACGGCGACCGGCAGTTTGACTTTCTGGCTCAACGTTACTTCGAGCGAAACGACGACAACCACGCAGTATGACAGGCTGTTTGTCGAGGTTCGCAACACGAGCGGCACTTTGCTGACGACGCTGGCAACATACAGTAATCTCGACAAAGGAACGGCGGGCGTTTATTCGCAAAAATCCTTGAGCTTATCGGCTTATAAAGGACAAACGGTTCGCCTGCAGTTTCGTGGAACAACCGACAGTTCTTATGCAACCACATTCCGGGTGGATGATGTATCGCTTAAGTAATTGTTAAAGTTAATTCAAATAAAGGTAGTGAACTAAAAGTAATGCTGAAGTTTTTATACCAATTTGCGTGAAAAAAATGAGAAAAACTTGTCGTTTAGAGGCGGTCTTTGACCGCCGGAGGTTGATTTTATTGGACGTTGGCGGTCAGAGACCGCCTCTAAACATTTTTCATTTTTTTCATGCAACACGGTATTACATCAATTGCCACTAGCTTCAGCCATTAGTATCTACATAAGTTTAACAGTTCTTTGATAACATTAGGTTCTGTTGACATAAGGTTGAAGTCGGCGAAGCCGACAAATTTAATAGCGCCCGCAGAGACTCCCGACGAATATTGCCAAAAAATGTTCCGACGCTGTATGCGTCGAATAAATTGAAGTTTGTTTATCCCTTTCAGGGATGGTTTATCTGGTTGTAAATTACGTTGGGATTCTCTGCGGGCGCTATTAAATCATTCGCTTTCAGCGACAAAATCAGAGTTTTTAAACAGTTTCTAAGATAATATTTTGCTTTCCAAATTATCTCGCTTTCAAAAATCCTTCAAACAATTAATTCGGCAGCGGCTGCGCGAGTATCCATTCCATTACCGCGTCGCGTCCCGAAGGATAACTGCTCCACGCCGGTTCGATTAAATGATCCGGCATCACTGCCGGCGTATCCGTTTCCTGAAATTTGTAAAGTCTGGTCGAATAAGACACCTCGATTTGCGAGTTCGGCAAGCGCATCAGGTCGGTTTCCGAATAACCGTTCGGTCTGCCGCCGGTCGGCTCTCCGACTAAAACGGCGTTCATTTCCCTGCGAAAATCAATCGCATTGACCATCGCCGCCGATTGCGTCGCCCGCCCTGTAATGACATAAACGCTTTTCGGATTGCGGAACGCAGCTTTTTTCTTTAATTCCGAAAGCAAAGCGCGTCCTTTGTGAAAATCGCCGCCGGTGTTTAAGCGAAAATCAACGACAAGACGTTTCGGCTGCGAAGCGTCAACGGCTTTCAGCAAATCTTTTGTCACGCGGCTCAACGTTTCTCTATCCGGGTATCTTTTGAAATTCAGATACAGCGTGCTTGATTCGGGCAGAACGGTAAACCAGATGGGTTCGTCGGCTCGCTGGCGGTAAAGCGGAACTTCTTTGAGCGTGGAAAGCCATTCGATTTTCGCGTTCGGCGCGACCGATTCGACATCGAGCGAAAATTGTTTTCCCGCGTCCGTTTCAAACGTCCATCTCGCCTGTTTTATGTTGGAGGTGATTTTCAGAGCGTTCAGTATTTCGGCGTATGGAAAATAATTCGCGCCGACATAGCGAACCCAGTAATCATTCTCGCGCGGCACGAGCGTATTTATTTTTGCAGCAGCAGTTTTGATGTCCGAATCTTCAATCTTTATGACTTTCGCGCCGAGCGCTTCGCGGTAATTCGCGGTCGTCAAAAGCACCCGCAAATCATCGCCGAACCAATACACGGAAAAAGGAAAACGGTTAAAAATTCTAGGCAGCCGCAAATCCGTGTGAGCGTCGCCAACCATCGCCGTTATTTGCTGCATTCCGACGAAAATCTCGTAATCTCGAAGCGTCGGGATCGCCGCGTCAAGCTCCGCGACGGCTTTTTCAAACCGCTCTTTTGAAACGGTGTGAAAAGCGTTTTTGTGCCGGCGCGGCAGTTCTCTGGCAAGATGATGCAAATCCTGTCGCCACTGCTCCTTGGTCAGCGCAGCAATATTTATGTCCGAAGATTTCGCCTGCGCGTGAGAATTTGGTATTTGCCAAAAGGCAAAAAATAAAATCAGTGTAAGAATGATTATGAGTTTCTTCATTTTTTATTCGTTTCTTCGCCCGGGCGATAAGCACGTTCCAAATTCGCTTTGATGTCCTCAAGCGTCAGCCAAGCCGGTTTGAATTCGCCGCGGGCATACAGCGGCGACTGATCCATATAATGCGCATTCTTAGGATCGGCGCTCGCGCCGAAAACGTGGACGGAAAAGCCGCGCACTTTGGGAGCGAATTCGACCACGCTGACGTATGAGTTACCCGCCACTCCGTAACGTTTTTTCTGCCCTTTGGATTCGTCGGCGTAGAATGTAAAGACTGCGCCGAACCAGCCTCGGAAACCGGGAACTGCGATGCTTGGACGGCTATCTTGAAAAGATTCTTCTTTGCTTTCATCGAGTCTTTGCAGGCGATTTACTTCGCCCCAAGCCACGCGCCATGAACCGAAATCACTTTCAAGTTTTTTCAGCGCGCTCTGGAGCGCATCTGCCAACGCTTTATTATCATTGAGCTTGCTTGGATTCAATCCATCCATCCAAAAGGAAAAAAGCGTCATTGCCGCCGAATCAGTCGCGCTTAGATAATTCCATTTCGATAATTCCTCGTAGGCGGAACGCAGATTCCGAGTTTCTTTATCGTCGGTTTTGCCCGATTCGTCAAGCCATTTTTTCAGCCCGGCAAGCATTTGAGGCAGATGCTTTTCCGCGATTAACACTGTCGGATCGAAAGCGGCTCGCTTCCATTCGTCGAAAGTGAATTTTTTATTTTGTGAAAGAATTCGGCGCGAGATTTCACCGCGAAGATTGTCGCCTTCCTGCACCATATATTTGGGAAAATCTTTCGGGTCTGGGTTGCCCTCGCTCGTCAGCAGAAAAGGCGTCGTGTTGCAATTTTGCATCCAGCCCGTTTTCGGATTTTCGAGTTGCGGCAATTCGTCAATCGTATGATAACCCTGCCATTCAGTCGCCGGGTCGCTCCCGTCAACGGGTTTCGTCCAATCAAAACGCGGGTCGCGGCGCGGGACTGCACCGTTATAAAGGTAATAAGTGTTGCCCTGCCGGTCGGCATACATCACATTTCCGAAAAGCATATTTAGCGGTCGCATCGCACGCTTTAATTCGGCGAGCGATTTCGCTCTGGTCATCAGATACCATTCGCGCAGCCAGCCGTCGCTCTCGAGTTTCGCCATCCGAACCGCTAAAAGCTTTCCGTCGCGGCTCCCAAGAATCGGACCATGATGAGTCCGGCGCATTTTGAAACTCCGCGTCTCCATTCCGGTTGAAGTCTTGACGCGGATTTCTGCCGTGCGCTCGGTCGCCATCCGGTAACCTTTGCCGTAACGATAAGCGAGCGGGCGCTTCGGGTCATCGAAAGTTTCGATGTAAACGTCCGTGTGATCGGCAGCGTTGTCCGTGCTGACCCAACCGCCGTTTTCGTTGTGACCGACATACGGCAAGGGAAAACCGAAGCGCGTGTAGCCGGTGAAATTCCAGCCTTCGTCGCTGTGAACGTGACCTTCGTAAACCTGTCCCGAACCGAAAAACGGCAGGTGCGGGTTGATAAAAAGCATCGCGTATCCGCTGGCGCTTTTCGACGGTCCGATTACCCAGCCGTTTGAGCCTTGATTTTCTTTCATCCGGCGGTCGTTTTCGGCGGTTTGGATGTTGGGGAAACTAATCGCCGGATCGCGGACAAACCCGTTTCGATAATAGTTGTAGCGGATAAACGCGAGCGGGTGCCACGGCTCGAATTTATTCAGCAGGCGCGGCTTTATTTCGGGATGACGCTTCAGATAATAATTCAAACCGGCGGCAAAGGCGTCGCAAATCGAGCGCGTGTGAGCGTCGAGACGGCTGTATTCCGCTTGCGCCAGTCTCGGAATCTCAAGGGCATGAAGCAGGCGGTCGCCATTCAAGGACGATTCGCCGTTAATTTCCGACGCGCGACCGAGCGAGCGAATGTAATTTTCCTCAAGTAGAAAAAAACCATCTTCCGCCTGCGCGTAGGCAAAACCGAAAACCGTGCTGGCATCAGTCCGCCCGAAAACGTGCGGCACGCCGTAAATGTCGCGGTAAATCGTCACCTCGCGGGCAAGCTTTTCCATATTGTTGTTAGAACGCGAAGACTTTTGAGCCAAAACAAATTGGCTAAAGATTACTACTGCACAAAATGCTAATAAATATCTAAAGATTTTAATCATTCATTCCTCAACTTACGCACGACACAAGCCGCAAACTAACGGCTAACTGTATTGACAAAACAGTTTAGGAGGGAATCAAACCAAACTCTAAATTATAAACTTTGAACTATAAACTATTTGGCAGTAAATTATCCAAAAGAGTTTATAGTTTAGAATTTATAGTTCAGAGTTTCCCGCTTTTCCTCTCAATCTGTTTTGTCAATACAGTTAGCAAAGAGAAAATCCGGCATCAAGGGCAGCGATAAGTTCATCAACATGATCTTTCGTTGAATTAAGCATCATCCCCGTGCGAATCACGTTGCCGTAAAGCCCGCCTTTCCCGATGAGAACGCCTTGCCGCTTGGTTTCTTCAAAAACTTTCAAAACGGCTTCGGGCGCAGGTTCTTTCGTTTCACGGTCTTTCACAAGTTCGATGCCCTGCATCAAACCCATTCCGCGCACGTCGCCGATGACCTGGTATTTTTCTTTTAATTCTTCAAGTTTTTCGCGGAAATAAGCGCCTACGACGCGGGCATTTGTTCGCAAATCTTCGTCTTCAATTACTTTGATAACGGCGAGCGCGGCGGCGCTGGAAACCGGATTTCCGCCGAAAGTTGCGAATGTCAGACCGGGATATTTGTCGGCGACTTCAGCCGTTGCGGTCGTCATCCCAATCGGCACGCCGTTGCCCATTCCTTTCGCCGAAGTGATGATGTCGGGTTTTACATCCCAATGCTCGATGCCGAACCATTTGTCGCCGGTTCTGCCCCAACCGGTCTGAACTTCGTCGGCGATAAAAAGCCCGCCGTGCTGCCGGGTGATTTCTTCGACTCTTTCAAAATAACCTTCGGGCGGCACAATAAAGCCGCCGACGCCGAGAATCGGTTCAGCCATAAACGCGGCGATTTCTCCGGTTGTCGCCGTTTCAATTACTTCTTTAACGTCTTCGGCACAAGCCAGCCCGCAGTTTTTCGGCGACAAACTAAGCGGACAGCGATAACAATAGGGCGCGCGCGCGTGGACAATTCCGGCAACTTGCGCGGGAAGCGGTCGCCACGTCGAATGCCCGACAGATGAAAGCGCGGTTGCGCTTCTGCCCGAATAACTGTGGCGCAAGACGACAATTTCGTGTCTGCCTGTTGCAAGTTTCGCCGCCATAATCGCCGTGTCATCTGCTTCCGTGCCGGTCGAAGTGAAAAACGATTTCTTCAAATCGCCCGGCGTGATTTCCGCCAATTTCTCTGCCAAATCGCCCTGCGGCTGATTCGCGTAAAGCGTCGAAGTGTGCGAAATCTTGTTGACCTGCTCGATAATCGCGGCGTTAACCTTCGGATTCGCGTGTCCGACGCTGACCGTCAAAACGCCGCCGAAGCAATCGAGATAGCGATTGCCGGCGTCGTCCCAGACATACTCGCCTTCGCCTTTCACCAAAGCGAGCGGTTCTTGATAATAAGTGGCGACCGCCGGGAAAAGAAATTCCTTGTGTTTTCTGACAATTTCGGATTGTTGTTTTTGTTCTGTTGGATTCATAAATTTTTATTTTGTACTTGTATCAATGCTTTCAAACAATTTTCGCTGCGCTCTCATTATCATCACAACGGGATTTTTCTCATCGGGAGTTTTGTCGGACAACTGCAAATTTGTATTAAAAGCGGTGACCGAAGCAATGCGCTTTTTGGGATGAATATTAACAAACGCCAGAAAGCCGTTTTGGTTTCCGCTGTGACTGATGTATCGCTGCCCGTTTTCGTCGTCAATAAAAAAAGTCAAGCCCATAGACGAAACGTTTTTCGGATTTTCCTTATTGCGATGAATTTCGACCGCCGGCTGCCACATTTCTTCGAGTGAGGAGCGTTTTAGAACATCGTCGTAAACCTCTTGTTTTTGCTCATCTCCGATAAGAAAATTTAAGTATTTCACCATATCTGTGAGCGGCGCATTCAGTCCGCCGTTTGAGACGGTGATGCCCGTGTTCACGTCAAAACGCGCTGGTTTCAACTTGCCGTTCTCCATATAATAACTGTGAGAGCGATATTTGAGCAGGTGATACGGCGTCGCGTCGAAATAACTGCGATACATTTCCAGCGGCTTGAAAATGTTTTTGTCAATATAAACCTCGTAATCGTCTTTGGTAATCGTCTCGATAATTCTGCCGAGAAAGACGATTCCGGGATTTGAATAGCTGTAACGACTGCCCGGCTTAAACTCGATTTCCGTGTAAGGAAACATTGCGACAAGCTGCGCCCAATCCTGCGGCTCGTGCGGATGCCAGTCTTTGTCGCCGCCCCAAGGAAAAGTCGGATTGCGAAACCCCGCGCTGTGCGACAAAAGATGCCGAATCGTAATCTCGCTCATCTCGCCGCGCGGATTGTGAACGGCTCTGAGTTCGGGCAGATATTTGATCGCCGGATCGTCGAGCCTTAAAAATCCACGGTCGCGAAGCTGCATAATCGCGATTCCGGTCAGAGTTTTGGTAATCGAAGCCCAATGATAAATCGTGTTTTCATCAACCGGCTGATTTTTCTCCAAATTTGCCGTTCCATAAAAATTTTTAGCCGCGACTTTGCCGTCTTTGATAAACATAAAACTGCTGCCGACAATCGGGGACGACCTCAATTCTCGCTCGTAAACAGCTTGAAATTGTTTGAGAGCGTCTTCGGAATCGTTCATTTTTTGCGGCGTTTTTTGAGCATTCATCGCTAAAACGTTCATAATTAATCCCAACAAAATATATCCGGCGTTAAATTTCAAACTTTTTATCGGATTTGCGGACAACACTTTCTCCTTACCGGCTCAAAACTTACTTTTTGGGAAATTTAGAACGAAAAATGATTGTGTTAATTTATACAAGATAAATTAACTCTTCATTGTAATTGTTGAAAGACCTCTACTTAACTCGATATTAAAAATTCGAGATACAAATAAGAGGCGAAAATTCAAAAAATAGCAAAAGTAGCCTAGCACAAAACGTGCATTTTAGGTCGAGTTTTGTTAAGCTACTTTTGCTAGACAGCTATTCAGTTATCAAATATCGAAGCCTTTGGTTATGCAAGAGCCAAGGGCTTTTAAATTTTTTCTACTCAAGAATATCGGAATCAAGGATGTCCCTTATGTCCGGTTGCTTGTTTAAATCAAGATTTGTCTGCAATGGCGGAAGCCCTACCTCTTCTCGCAAACGATTTTCATAAAAAAGCGAATACCAATTTATATACTCTTGATACTCAGCGGTTAAATCCCTCTTAGTTAAAGATTCCAGTCTGACACGCTGGAAATCAAGTAATGTGTTAAGCAGTGCTTTTATTTGGGCGAGTTCGCTAATCAATTGTTCGTCCATTTTATTAGTATTTAGCTGATTCATAACCAGCTTTTTTCTTCGGCGGTTCCTATTGTCTGGGAGTATTCCAGTATGCGCTTTGGCATTTCGGGCAAACTTTCGGCGGTTCTTTTCGGCGGGTTGTCCAAGTATACCCGCATCTTTCGCAAGTGCATTCGAGTCTTGTTATTTTCTTAATCATAAATTTTTACTCTGCCCCCTTACTCCTTTTCCTTCGGCGGTCTGCCGGGTTCGCGCCGGGAACTATTCCACGCTTCAAAGTCAGATTGTCGAATAACGTAGTTTCTTCCAACCATTTCCGCTGGTAAATCGCCGCTTTCGATGATCTGCAAAACTCTTTGGCGCGATATGTCCGCCTGTTCGCTAACCTCAGTTACACTCAACAATTTTTCTTTTTTCGTAGCCACAAGACAATAATAAACTTTTTTTGAAAATCTTGTCAAATAGCAAGGTTTTAACTTGACAGAAACTCTTGTCGTATGACAAGATATATTTAGTTAAGCAATTAACTAAAAAGAAACGAGGAGAAAATAAAATGATCGAAATTACAAACAAAGCAAAATTTGAACAAATCGTAAGCGATGCAATCGAAAAAGTTGCTATGACAGTGCCGAACGACAAACTGGCACAGCGCTGGATTAACGCTATCAATAAAGCGGCAGCTCAAATCGAAGAAAACGGCGAATGGATTACCTGGATGCCGGAAACAAAATCAATTGTTATCTGGAACCAGGAGACAAACAATGTTCATTCGGCAAATGGCGTTTGCGATTGTATGGCATTTCAGAAAGGCTTCCCCTGCTTTCACAGAGCAGCCGCTAGAATCATTCGGCTTTATATGGAAGCGGAAGAGGCGAAGAAAGAAAGCCCGGCATTGACCTATCTGCCGGTAACGGTTCCAAACCCGCGAAGAATGAAGATCGCAGGCGTTTGGATTGACTAAAAGGCGAAAGGCTTTCCTATCCGGTCAAAGCTAGGAAAGCCCTTCATTCTCCCATTACAAAAAACAGGAGCTTACAAATATGAAAAATAGCACAATACGAGTAAAAAATGAACTTCCTGAACTGCTTGAAGCAGTTTGCGCACACCCGGATTGTCCCGACTGGCTGAAAGAAGGTATTTGGGATGTCGTCAGCGGTCAAAATCAATCGGTTTTATTTACGGCAACTTACTGGCGATCTGCCTTTGAAGCAATCGAAGACAGTCAAAGTGATGCTGAATTTGAAGAAATCGGCGATTTGCCGCCGAACGTTATCAAAATGGAGGTGGCACAATGAGAAACATAACTACACAACTTGAAAACATCAAATCGCGGTTTAGCGGATTATCAAAAGAATCACAGTCAAAAATAATCGCCAAAGCAAACCGTAAAGTAAAAAGCGAGCCGAAAGACATTCGGCAATTTTGGCTTGAAATCGAAAGCTATCTAAAAACGGAGGTAATTCAATGAAAACAGATGCCGAAATCGCTCACATAACGAGCGAAGTTGACCGATTGGTTGGAAACATCATAAACGGCGAAAGCAAAGACGAACGCGCCAAAGCCTTAGCCGATTTTTGCAATTTGCTTCAAGGGCAAGATGACTTTTACAAAAGGATACTGCTCTTA
>DATHTS010000460.1:0-2863 GCA_035462935.1 Pyrinomonadaceae bacterium | reverse complement strand
CATCTGCGTCCATCCGCGTTCATCTGCGGTTAAATTTCTTTATTTCCCCAAAACCTCGATTTGAATCTCTTCCATCGTCTGATTGTGCGCGAAATCTTCAGCCGTAACTCTCAAGACATATTTACCCGAGGCGATGGTTTCGGGAATTTGCAGCTTTCCGATGCTCGCTTTTTCCTGATTTGACCAGAAAAGCTGAACGGGTTTTGCGCCGTAAAATTTTGCGACCAAACTATTTGTGTCGCTGTCGGCGGAAACCTTTAAATTAACTGTTTCGCCCGCTTGGAAAATCCGTTTTTCGAGATTGATTTTCACTTTAGGAGCGCGGCTGTCCACGACGAAAGTTTTCTCTTCCTGATAGCCGTTTCCGTTTTTATCGGTCAGCAGAAGCCGGCATTTATACGTGCCGTCAGCCATCCAAGCGGGCGCGAGAAACCGCGTTTCCCAGACGCCTTCCGATTCCAGAAATTTCAAAGGCAGCGTTTCGCCGAAAGGCAGAACGGCGAAAACTTCTTTAACCGATTCGTCGGTTTTAACGCGAATCACCGGATCGCCCGGCTGAATCAGGCGCGGACGGAGCAGCGCTCGCGGCGCGGCGAGAAAAGCCGTGTAAGGCGTAACGAATTTGTATTTTTCCGAGAGCCGGATGATTTCCGAGATGTAATCTTCGCGCTCGCCACTCCGATTCATCGCCTGTAAAAGCGCGTTGACGCGCGCACGCGCCCAGACGCGCGGGAGAAATTGGTGTGTTTCGTCGAGATCCGGCAAATTCGTTTGGCGGGAAAGATTTATATTCTGCGTTCCAAACTGTGCGGAAAGATTAAAAATTTGCGGCTGTGCTTTCTTGTAGCGCCCGACAAAAGAAAAACCGGAGCCGAAAAACGAATTTTCGCCGCTTGCGTAAACGTCGTAAAGATTCGCTCCGTCCGGCGAAGAAAGGCTGAGATTTGAAATATCGTGCGTTCCGACTTTTTCAAAGAAAAGCTTGAGCTTGAGCGCGATGTCTTCCGTCTCGCGCGCCGTGTCGAAATACCCGCGTGTTTTTTCAGTTAAACTTTTCAAAAGATTTACATTTGTGTCCGCTCCGAGCGCGAAGGTGAAAAGCCTAACGTTTTGACGGTCAAAAACCCCTTCGATTTCTCTCGTCAAAGTCGTTTTCAACGTCGGATTAGCATCGGAAACTAGAACGATTTGCCGCTCGCCGCCGGAAAAAAACGCCGACTGCTCGATTGATTTTTTCAACGCTTTTTTTAGATTCGTTCCGCCGCTCAAACTGGAATTTTTGACGAATTGCAGAGAATTTTCGATATTTTCCGGTGTCGCGGAAACAGGCTTCGGCGAAAACGGCAAAGTATCCTGATTGAACAAAATCAAATTAAACTCGTCTTCCGGCGCGAGATTATGCAGAAAAAAATCAGTCGCTTCGACCGCCCGCGCTAATTTGTCGCCATACATCGAAAGCGATGTGTCGAGCAGTAAAACAACTCTTTTCGGCTGTCTTTCCGTATTCGGATTTTGCGCGAAAATTGCATTTGCCTGGAAAAATCCGTCCGGGTTTGATTCGGCTAAATTCGGATCGCGCAGATCATAGGCGGAAATCCGTTCGGGAGCGCGATAAGCGATTATTGAAAGCGCGTTTTCGGGCGCGTTTATTTGATAAGTGAAAGAAAAATCGTCGCTAAGTTCAATGTTTTGCGCTCGGAATTCGCCGACGAATTCGTTCGGCTCATTTTTTTGGATCTGCAAAGGAAAAGGCGAATTTTCATCCAAAACAGGCGCGATTTGGAAATCGTTCACGATGCGGATTTTCAGATTGAATTCGCCGACCGTTTGCCTTTCGCCGTAGGAAGGCTTGAGCGGAAAAGTAAAATGAGAAGTAAGGTTTTCAATTGCCAAATCCTCCGTGTATTCCATTTCGAGCCGTTTCGTTCCGAAAGAATTTATCGGAAAAATCTTCGCCGAAAATCCCGCCGCGCTCTCGGTTTCGTCGGTCGTCTGCAAAATCCCGGGATCGGTCTGCCGCTCTTTTATCGAGCCGTAAATCTGGTTGGCGCGGCGGCGTTCCATCATCACGCCCGGAATTCGCAAATCGCCGTCCCAAACCGCAAAATCGGAAATCGAAGACTTCTGCGGCAAGGCGAAAACGTATTTGCCTTCTAAAATCTGCGCCGTGTGATTGTCGAAAATCTGCATTATTTTTACGGTTGCATGCTGGTTGTCAATTGTAATTTCGACGTTCATCACGGCGAGCGAGAGAATTCGCGGATTCGGCTTGTTCGCCGGACTCGGAAGCAAAACGCCGGATTGGGCGGAAACGAGCGAGAGAATTAAGAAGATTTGAACCGCAGAGACGCAGAGGCGCAAAATAAAATGAATAACGGATAATGGAAAATGGAAAATTTGAAATTTATTATCCGTTATCCATTTTCCATTTTCCATTTTATCCGCCTTTGCGGTAAATAATTTCATTCCGATTCCTCGCTGATAAAATAATCTTTCCCGATTCTCGCAATGCCGTTCGTCGTTCCGAAATAAACGTTTTCCGCGTCGCCCGCAATGCTCATCACGGTTTCGGCGGGCAGAACGCTTTTTACCGTCTTCCATTCCTGCGTTCTTAAATCCAGAATTTTCACGCCGCTCAAAGTTCCCGCGTAAAGTCTTTCGCCGTCCGTGAAAATCGCGTTCGGGTTCACGACAAATTTGCCGGTTTCCGCTTCAAACGAGCGAATCTCACCCGAAGGCAAAAGCTCGAAAACGCCGCCTCCGTAAGTTCCGATAAAAATTCTTTCGCCCGCCTGGACAAGCGCCGTTACCCAATTGGTCGTGAGATTTGAATTTGAATCCTTGAATGTGCGGACGACGCGGC
>DATHTS010000459.1:0-3773 GCA_035462935.1 Pyrinomonadaceae bacterium | reverse complement strand
GGGAATCTGCAAACCTTGAAAAATGATGTCGTTTTCATTCTAATCGGTTCGGACGCGGATTTGACGCTTTTGAAAAATCTGGAAGTGGAAACCGAGAAGGGAAAATACGGCGAAGTTCCGGTTTATGATCCCGAAACGTTTGAAACGAATGTGCCGGGCGTTTATGTCGCCGGACATTTCACGCACGAGCGGCACATCAAAGGCGCGATTGAAGTGCCGAAAAAAATTGTCCCGAAAATTGCGGCGAAATTTGAAAAGGCGAAAGCTATTTAATTTTATTTGCCCGCGAATTGCGCGAATAAACGCGAATAATTAAATTTCAAAATAAAACTGTATTTTTTTATTCGTGTCCATTCGTGTAATTTGCGGGCAAAAATGAAAGATGAACATCACACAGGCAAAAGAAATTCTCAAACATCAATTCGGCTTTGATTCGTTTCGGATGAATCAGGAAGCCGCGATTGAGGCGGTTTTAAATAAAAGAGACTGCGTCGTGCTGATGCCGACGGGCGGCGGGAAATCTTTGTGTTATCAAATTCCGGCGCTGATGCTTGACGGTTTGACGGTTATCATTTCGCCGCTAATCGCGCTGATGAAAGATCAGGTTGACGCGCTGAGGAATAATGGGATCGAAGCCGCGTTTTTGAATTCGACGCAGACGAACCGGGAGCAGGTTGAGGTTTTTCAAGCCATTCGCACGGGCAGATTAAAGCTGCTTTATGTCGCGCCGGAAAGGCTTTTGCAGAGCGGCAATCAGTTTATTGATTTTCTGAAATCCGTCAATGTTTCCTTGTTTGCGATTGACGAAGCGCATTGTATTTCCAGCTGGGGACACGATTTTCGACCGGAATATATTCAGCTCGGCGCGTTGAAAAGATATTTTCCCGAAATTCCCGTCATCGCGCTGACGGCGACCGCCGATAAGCTGGTGCGAAAAGATATTGTCGAGCGGTTGAATATCCGAAACGCCGAGATTTTTGTTTCGAGCTTTAATCGCCCGAACATTCATTACCGCGTCGAGCCGAAGCGAAATTCTTACGCGCAGCTTCTGGATTATCTTGAAAAACGGCGCGATGAGAGCGGGATTATTTATTGTTTGAGCCGCAATTCGGTGGAAAATCTGGCGGAAGATTTGCGCGACGAGGGATTCGACGCGCTGCCGTATCACGCAGGTTTGGATAAGGAAACGCGCGACCGGCATCAGGAATTGTTTTTAAAAGACGAAGTAAAAATCATTGTCGCCACGATTGCTTTCGGGATGGGCATTGATAAATCAAACGTGCGGTTTGTCGCGCATTTGGATTTGCCGAAAAATGTCGAGAGTTATTATCAGGAAACCGGACGCGCCGGGCGCGACGGATTGCAGTCGGAGGCGCTGCTGTTTTTCAGTTGGGCTGACGTTAAGAAATTAAAGGATTTTGCCGCCGTCGAGAATAATCAACAGCAAACTGAAATAATGCTCAGAAAGCTGACTTTGATGGGCGCGTTCGGGGATTTGAAAACTTGTCGGCGCAAGTTTTTGCTCAATTATTTCGGCGAAGAACTGGCGGAAGATTGCGGAAACTGCGACAACTGCCGGAAGGAATTTGAACGATTTGACGGGACGATTATCGCGCAGAAGGCGCTGAGCGCGGTTTATCGCACCGGACAGCGTTTCGGCGTAAATTACCTGATTGATTTTCTGCGCGGCTCGCAGTCGAAAAAGATTTGGGAAGAACACAGATGGCTCAAGACGTTCGGCGTCGGGGCTGACGTTTCCAAGCAGAACTGGTTTGATTATTTTAATGATTTGATCGCGCAGGGCTATCTCGCGCAAGCCGATAAGGACAATTATTCGATTATTGTTTTAACTGAAAAAAGCTGGGGCGTTCTGCGTGGAGAAGAGCGCGTCGAACTAATAAAAGTTACGGAAAAGGAAGAGAAAAAAGACAGAAAAACATCGCTCCTTCCCGAAACAACGCACGAATATTTCAAGGATTTATTCAACCATTTAAGACAGGTAAGAACGGCTTTCGCGCGGGAAGAAAACGTTCCGCCTTACGTCGTTTTCTCTGACGCGACGCTGGTCGAGATGGCGACTTTCCTGCCGCAGACCGAAGCGGAAATGCGGCAGATTTCCGGCGTCGGCGATTTGAAAATGGAAAAATACGGCGCGGATTTTTTGCAGGTAATAAAAAATTACTGCGGGGAAAACGGGCTGGAATCGCGCATTGATCTGAAAACGCCGAAACGCGAGCGCAAAAACCGCACGAAAAAAGACGCGAGCGGAAATGATACTTACAGCATTTCTTACAAGCTGTTTCGATCAGGATTATCAGTTGCTGAAATCGCGCGTGAGCGGGAAATGGCGACCAGCACGATTGAAAATCATCTTGTCAGGTTCGTTTCGAGCGGCGAAATCGAGCTTGACGAACTCGTGCCGGCAAATAAAATCGAGCCGATCAGAAACGCGATCATCAAATTCAGCGACAGCAACGCGATTTCGCCCGTCAAGGAGTTTTTAGGCGAAGGCTACAGCTATATGGAAATAAAAGCGGTTTTGGCGGATTTTCTAAAGACGGGAGCACAGGCGGCAAACTCGCGTTAATCAGTTTTAAATTTTGCGGTTAAAAGCTAATCAAAAAATTTACTGCCTTTAAAAAGGATTTTTAGAAGTCGGCTCGCCGACAAAAGAATTAAACTACACGTGCAAGCGTGTAGTTCTAGAGAACAAAACATAGTTGAGCCGACCCGCTCGGCGACAGAAGAATCTTCTGCCGTCCGCCGTTACGGACTATTACCTTTTAAAAAAACCTAGCTCCACGTTTGCACGTGGAGCTAAACTCTTTCGTTTGCTTCGCAAACTTAAAAACATATCTTCTAAGAAATGCTCCCTTTAAGCGCGTGGTGGTTTTTCTCCAGTTTCCCGCATCATAAATTGAAAACTTTCAAGTTGATTTATTCACTCCGAATTGTCATCAAACCTGAAAAACCACCCCGCGCCTGAAGGCGTTCCCCTCCTTGAAAAGGAGGGGAGTTTTTTACTTGTTACGCGATTCAGCCTTACAAACTACTGTTGAGATTTTTCCATTCTCATTCTTACTTTGGGAGTTTGGAATTTTTCGGCGATGTTCACCGGATTGATTTCGTAGCTTGCAATATCAATATTTTCGCTCGGATTTCCGCCGACGGTTTGCGTCCATCTATGCGGCAACTGAACGCCGCCAACGCTTCGGAAATCGGAGAATCTGACTTGGTATTCAGCCGTTTCAGGGCGCGGGAAATTTTCCCTCATCAAAGTTCTTCTTCCGCCCAGTTCATTTTTATCAACTTTGATAACGACGGGCTTCATTCCTTGATAGCTCAACATTCGCGGCAGGTGCGATGATTTATCGAGGAAAAGCTTGAAGGTAGTTCCAAGAGACTGGACTTCGATAATGTCGCACGAAAAACCGTCAACATTGCCTTCGCCCGCGTAAACGTATGCTGCGTCGCTTCCTTCCGGCGCGGTCAGCAAAAGAGCGAACGTCGTGCGAAGAAGCTCGTTTTGACGCATTCCGCTGAAATCGGCTTTGAAAGGCATTCTTTCGAGGAGGGCTTTTTTGCCGTCAATTTCCGTAACTTCGCTGTTTTCCACGCGGAAATGCGCTTCGCCGTCGCCCATTTTTCTAACAAAAACCTTCTTATCGCCGGTGTTGATTTCTTCAGTTGTGCCATCGGCTTTTTTAAGAAAGATTTTCTTCTCGTCGCCGACGATTAAATTATCGCCGTTTTCGCTTCTAAGGAGAGGAGCG
>DATHTS010000458.1:0-2977 GCA_035462935.1 Pyrinomonadaceae bacterium | reverse complement strand
GAGCGCGCGATTTCGCGGTCGTTACTCATATTCGCCGCCGCGCTTCGATAACCTCTGGCATCGGCAATCGTCCAGCCGGTAAAGGCACGGGCGACCTCGACAATATCTTTCTGCGTGTAGCCGCCGTCAACGCCGAGCGTGTGCAGTTCCATCAATTCGCGGGCGTAATTTTCGTTGATGCCGCGCTGGTTTCGCTGTTGGTTATTTCCTCTTTGCTGAATTTCCTTGAGACGCTGCTCGATTTGCTCGTCGGTAAACCCGCGTCTTTTCAGATTTTCGCGCATCCGCGGCGGAATCTGCCCGGTTTCCTGAATTCTCTGCAACTGACGATTTTGTCGAGCATTTCCCTGTTGCGCTTTCGGCGAAACGCTCTGGAAATTGTCGAGATAAAAAAGCATCGCCGGATGCTGCGCCGTGCCGACAACCAAATCTTTGAAATTTCCCAGAGCGTTTTTGCGAATCACATCGCGCTCGTATGACGGAATATACCAACGCACGGCGGCTTTCCCGGCGTAAACGTTAAAATGGTTCATCCAAAAATCAACCATCGCTTCTTCCAATTGCCGCTCGGAATAAACGGCGCGGATAACGCGCGAAGCCGCCTGCTGAAAAATAATTTGATTTGCCGGTCGCAAATCGTATTTCTGATATAGCTCGCGTATTTTTTCCTGCCTTTCGCGCCTTTGAACATCGGTCATTTCGTCAGGATTCTGCGCGGCGTTGTTTCGATTTCCCCCTTCCAGCATTCTGAGAAGCGCGCCCGGATTCGGATATTTTGCGAAAATTTCAGCCGTCGTCATATCCAAAATCTCGAAATTTTTCAATCTCGCTTCCGTTCCGGCGTCGTTTATCGAAGAAGGATTTAGCTGCTGTTCTATGTATTTCTGAACTCCAACAGCCTTAACCTTTTCAAAATCGCCGGGACGCGCTCCGAAACCGAGACGGTTTAGAACATGCAGAATTTTTTGGTCGTCGCTTAACGTCTGTCCTTTTGCATCCGAATTAAAAGCAAAAATCGGGCTGACCATCGCCCAAAATATCAAAATCGCGGTTAGTTTTTGAATAAGGAAAAATCCGGCTCGCATACGTTTAATACCTCGAATATTATAATTATTTTGGAAACATCTAAAAAGTTTCTGTCAGGTTAGACGCAGAGGAAAAACAAATAGACGAGAAAATTTGAACGAAAAAATAAAGTGGTAATTTGAATTAGTTTTTTTGACCGAATTCCAGTAAGGCTTAACTAAAATCAATTGCTAAATTTGTTTCCTACATAAATCCCTAATTTTACAAATCAATCTTTTTCCCTGCGTGACCGTTGCCTTGCGCGATTTTCTGGACTCTGGCGCTTTCTTCGACTTTTTCCACCGCTTTATCAAGAATTTCCTTTAATCGCTCCAAACGCTCGATGGTCGAACGAATTTCCAGCATTTGATATTTTATATCCGCTTCCAGATTGAACGCCGCGGCGACGAGAAAAGAAAGCTGTTCGGGCTGTGCCTGCGGAATATCGGGAAACTCGCCGCGCTGACCGCTTAATTTGTGAGCAGCTTTGGCAATTCGTTTGAATAATTCAAAAACTTCATCAGCCAGCGGATTCAGACGGGTTTCATCTTCCTCTTCATCACGGAAAAATTCGACATCTGCAACCAAATACGGATCGCCTGTTTCGATATAATCAATCAAGTGATAGCGCATAACGCCGATGGTCAAAATATTTGAGCGTCCGTCGGGCAAAGGCTGGACTTCGCGCACTTCGACGGCGCAGCCGACGCTTCCCGTTAGCGGTTTTTCGATCACGCTTTCCTGCGTGTTGAAATAAGATATGCCGAAAATATTTTTTGAAAGCTCGATATCCTTGAGCATCTTCCGATATTTTTCTTCAAAAATATGCAGCGGCATCAGCTCGTAAGGCAGCATCACCGCCGGCAAGGGAAATATCGGCAAATGCTTTATCCCCAGAACTTTTTCTTCAGCGTCTGTCATAACAATAGTTTTATTCTAAACGTGCGACGCGAATTTAGAAAGTTCGGGCTTTTAAAGTTTTTTTAAATTTGTGTTTCCGAAGCTAATTTTAATGAAATAAAATCAACAATCTTCTCCGGCGATTCGTCTTCGAGCGCGAGGCGTTTTGTTCCGACGACCGCGTCCGCCATTTCTTCAATTCTCGTTTTATAGCGATTATCGCGCATAATCAAATCTTCAACGACGCGGCGCTCCAATTTTTCCCGCGAATTATCTTCTTCCGCACCGACGGCGACGGCATATTCGACCGGCGCGGTGTGATTCTTAATGCGGACGTGCAAAGCATTTGTCATCGCCTGCGCTTCCTCGCGGATTTGTTTTAATTCGAGCAAGGAATTCGGAAAACCGAGATGCCCACGCAATGTAATTTCGATAATCGGCTGCGGTTTTTCCTCATCTTCATGAACCCGCGCTTGATTTCTGACAGTTTCCAAAACGCCATTGGTAATTTCCTTCGCCTCGGCATAACCCGAAACATCGAAGGAAAGCCGCTGAAATGATCTTTGTTTATAATCTTTAACGTGCGTTGCCGAAACCTGTTTATTCTCGTCAACTTCAACCAACCAAGCACCGCGCGTTTCCCGAAATTCGTCAATGCTTGTAATTTCCAGCGAACCCGGATTAAACGCCCAATTATCAATCTCATAGCTTTTGTGCGTGTGTCCGAGCGCGACGTAATCGGTTACGGATTTCAATTCCTTCAAGTTCGCAATCGAAAGCGCGGGAATCGGGTGCGTCTGATGCCCTTCGACATCGGTGTGAAGCATTAAAATATGAAACGCGCCCTCGCGCCGGTTTTCCTTGATCGCTTCGGTCAGCATCGGAATCGCCCAATTCGCCGACGCGCCATACCAATTCGAGCCGAAAATCCGGGCGCTTCCAATATCGATAAATCCACCTTTAATATAATGTTCTCTTTCATAATCCCACGGCTCGTAAATCATTTTCCCTT
>DATHTS010000457.1:0-2357 GCA_035462935.1 Pyrinomonadaceae bacterium | reverse complement strand
AAAATTGATACCAAAATTTCGAATCCGCTGAATAATCTTCCAAGTCATCCCGATATGGCAAACTTAGCGCGACGAAATCTCGTTCGCGGCTTGTTGATGAATTTACCTTCAGGACAAAGCGTTGCCCGCGCAATGGGCATTCAACCGCTTTCTGATACCGATCTTGAACTTACAAAAAGAGGTGCATCTGATTACGAAGGCGACGCACCACTTTGGTATTACATTCTGCGCGAAGCAGAACTTTTAGCTGACGGATTGCATCTCGGACCAATCGGCGGAAGAATTGTCGGTGAGGTCCTCGTTGGTCTTTTAGCTGGAGACCCGTTATCGTGGTTTAATATCGAACCGAGTTGGCAACCTCCGATTATAATAAACGGACAGTTCGGAATGCCTGAATTTATAAATTTTGCTCTCAATGAGAGCGCTGATTCTACACCTCAAGATAAAACTTCTAACGAGTTTTCCCGTTGGCGAAAAACTTTTCCTTCTGAGGACACAAAACCCTCAAAATTCCCACTGGAGAAGAGTAAAGAAACTCCAAATAAAGACAATAAAAGGTGAATAAGTTTCGTGAAATAAAACAGACTATCCGATGGAAATTATTTTCCAGCCGGAAATCATAACCGGGCACTAAAAAGCGTTTTTCAGCCTTATTCACAGGTTTCCAGCGAAGGCTGAAAAACGCTTCGATTTTAAGAAATTTATTGGCTCAAAGAAAAAAATTATCCCGTTGGTTGGTTATCCTGGTCGTCGTCTCGAACATTTGCGTCCTGCCGGGTATTTTCACCTGAGCGATCAACTTCGGCAAAATTTCCCATCGGGTCAGAAACGCTGCTCCAGCTGCGAATTCCTCTCGCCTCGTTGACACCTTTGATAAATTCACTGCCCGTAATGGTACTCATTCCCCAGCAGCATCCGCGCCCGAAGGCAATGCCGATTTCTCTATCTTCAAAGGGTTTTTCAAAAGCTACAAGGACATTTCTCGGCGGGATTCCCATAACGGGCGTGCAGATAGCGACTCCCATTTGAGCATCTACAATTTTTTTGTCATTGACGAAAACGTCGTAACAAGCGCTATAAATGATCGTTGCCGGAAAATCGGAGCTTTCCTGATTGGCAAAACAGATGCTTTTCGGCTGCTTCTGCGGCGGGGGAGTCAGACTGAAAGTTATGTAAGCATCCATTCCGAATTTTTCGGAAAGAATCTCGCTTCTCCCGTGAAGTTCCCAGACTTCAATGTTGAACTCAAATTGCGTTCGATTTAATTGGCTGACTACACGACGTTCCAGACCAAGCCGCATAAAAGCCTTAAAATCAATGTATTCTGTGCTAATCCAGCCATTTTTCAATTGTGCCACAATTGGTATGGTAATGGTCGAGCCTTCAAACTCAGTTTGCGACCCGACTGGAAAATGCCCGAAAGTTCCGTGGATTACTTGTTTAAATTTTTCAGAACCGAATAATTCTTCCATTTCTTTTTCCTTCCTTACTATAAATTTTAATTTGGAATAAAAGATGCCAAAATGAAGCGAAACAATAACAACTCAACTTCGTTTGACGAAATTCTTTTATTTATGTTAATTATGTGTAATTTATAGGTGTGGAGTAATTATTACTTCTTTCAAATTGCTAAAATTTAGATTTTGGAGAATCGCTTATGGCTTGGATAAAAACTGTTCCTTTTGAAGAGGCGGACGAAAAATTGCAAAAAATATTAATGGAAATGCGTGTTTCATTTCCAACTGAATACACAACACCTGCGCCAAAAGCGAGCGCGACCGGCGAGTCGATCGTTTCATCGCACACTTTGATTCCAGACGCGCTTTATCACGCTTTTTCGACTTTCGGCTCGCTGATGTCCGAAAATTTGCCTTTGCAAAGAAGACATCACGAGATGATTGCGACGCTGGTGTCCGTTGTCAACCGGTGTCATTACTGAGTGGAATCTCACGCAGAGTTTCTGCGTCGGAACACTTTGGATGAAGATTTAATCACGGGTTTGCGCGAAGATTACAAAACTGCGCCGATTACGGAAGCTGAGCGCGTGATGTGTGATTACGTTGTGCAATTGACAAAGGACGCAACAAAAATTCATCCCGGCTATCACGAGAAATTGCGGTCGGTCGGTTTTAACGATACGGCAATTTTGCAGATTACGCTGATTGCCTCGTGGTTTAATTACATTAATCGTGTCGCTGACGCACTTGGCTTCGGGCGCGATGAGATTTTTTGAATTTACAAACCTTCGTTACCGACAAGTTGAGCCGCAAATGAACATATTGAATAGAGCACTATAGGGAAGTTGACTTCGCTTTGATGCTCTTTTCGCTCATCTACAACTTTGTCTCATTAACCGA
>DATHTS010000456.1:0-3528 GCA_035462935.1 Pyrinomonadaceae bacterium | reverse complement strand
GAGCAGCATCGGAGAATCAAAAATCGCAGCACGACGAATCCCGAAGCATATAAGGCTTACCTGCAAGGTCGGTATTATTGGAATAAATTTATCCCGGAATACGTGCCGAATGCTATCGAAGCATTCGAGACGGCGGTTTCGCTCGATCCGAATTTCGCGCAGGCGTATGCCGGAATCGCGCGGGCGTATCGTTATGTTTTGGGGCTTCAAAGCATTTTTGGATCAGCGGAAGCAAAGGAAAAAATGCTGCGGGCGGCGACAAGCGCGCTCGCCTTAGACGATTCGCTCGCTGAAGCGCATCTGGCAATTGCCGAAATTAAAAAGGACGAATGGGATTGGAAAATTGCCGAAGCGGAATATAAACGCGCGATTGCGTTAAATCCGAGTTTAGCCGAGGCTTATGCCGGTTATGCGGATTTTTTGGCGATTTTCGAGCGAAGCGAAGAAGCTTTCATTCAAATAGAACGCGCACTGGAATTAGACCCTTTAAGTTCCCGCCTCAGATGCGGCAAAGGAAAAATTCTTCTAATGGCTCGCCGCTATGCCGAAGCCGCCGAGTTTCTCGAGCGGGCAATCAAAATCGAGCCTAATGACGCGCTGGCGCATTTTTCTTTAGGCTATGCGTTTGCCTGCAAAAAGATGTTTCCGGAAGCTATCGCTCAATATAAAAAAGCGCTGACAATTTCAGATGCGAGCCCGGACGAATTTCTCGGTTATGCATATGCTAAAACGGGACGGTCAGAATCGGCGCGTGAAGTTCTTAATCAATTAAAAGACAAAAAGGATGCTTCGCCGGCGGAATTGGCGGTGATTTATGTCGGATTAGGCGAAAGAGAAAAAGCATTTGCCGAACTTGAAAAAGGTTATGAAATGCATGATTTGCAAATGCAGTATTTAAGAGTCGAGGAACATTACGATGATTTGCGCGGTGAGCCGCATTTTCAGGATTTGCTGCGGCGGGTAGGTCTCGAAGCGCAGCCGACCGACGAATCGCCGAAAACCGAAAAAGAAACCTTTATCGTTCAGTCGAAAACCGCCGACGCCGAAATTGCGCATCCGACATCGAGCGCGGAATATATCGTCACGGAAATCAAGCGGCATAAACGCGGCACGATAATTTTTCTGGCGATTTTGGCTTTGATTTTAGCGGGCGCGGCGGCGTTTTATTTTTACAGCATTAGCCGTCAGCCGACGATTTCTTCAATCGCGGTGCTTCCGTTCAGCAACCGCAGCGGCGATGAAAATCTGGAATATCTGTCTGACGGTTTGAGCGAGAGTATTAATACCAAGCTGGCGCAAATCGGGCAGTTAAAAGTCATCGCGCAAAGCTCGGCGTTTCGCTATAAAAACAAGGAAATTGACCCGAAAGAAATCGGGCAGGCTCTCGGAGTCGAAGCCTTGTTGACCGGAAGCATTACAAAATCCGGCGAAATTTTGAGCATCACCGTTGAATTGGTGAACACAAAAGACGGCACGGTAATCTGGAATGAAAAATATAATCTTGGCGCGCCCGACGCGACCGCCGACGCGCAGCTTGTGCAAAACCGCATCGCCGTTCAAACGGTCAAAAATCTTAATTTGAATTTAACCGAAGTTCAGGACAAACAGCTAACTAAATACGCCACGCAAAACGCAAACGCTTATCAGCTTTATCTGAACGCCGCGCTTCTGAAAAGAAAGGGAAACACGCTGGACCTTCATCGAAAAGCGGTTGATTTTTACAATCAGGCAATCGCGCTCGACCCGGAATTCGCGCTCGCTTACGCTTCGCTCGCCAATTCTTATCGCGTCATACATTCATATGAAGCACGCCCGAATTCCGAAACCCGCCGGGAAATCGAGGAAAAAATGTATCAAGCGATCCGTCGGGCGCGGGAATTGGACCCGATGCTGCCGGAAGTTTATATAACTTTAGGCGGAATAAAAATGAACGAGCTGGATTTACAGGCTTCCGAGCAAGCTTACCACCGCGCTCTCGAACTAAATCCGAATTCGCCGGCGGCGCATTCCGGCTACGTTAATTATTTAACCAACACGGGAAGATTCGACGAAGCTTTGACCCACGTCCGGCTCGCTCAACAGCTCGACCCGCTTAATTTAAATTTGAAAATCGTCGAAGGCAGAACTCTTTTTGTCGCCCGGCGCTTTGACGAGGCGATCCGGCTTTTGCAAAATCTCGCCAAAACCGCGCCGGAAAATCCGCTCGTCCATTTTTATCTCGCCGAATCCTATTTGTTAAAAGGAATGACGGCGGAATCGCTGGCGGAACACGAAAAAATCAGGGAAACCGAAGGCGAGCGCCCGACCCCGTTTTATATTTTCGCGCTGGCAAAAGCCGGAAAAACCGAAGCGGCGAGAGAGCAACTGGAAATGCTCAGACAAAGCGGAGATTACGCGCCCGCCGAATTTGCCCTCGCTTACATCGCGCTCGGCGAAAAGGAGCAGGCGTTTGCGCTTTTGGAAAAAGCCTATCAGGAACGCGACCCGCAATTACAATTCTTAAAAATTGACCCGTTTTATGATGAAATCCGCAATGATTCGCGTTTTCAGGATTTACTGCGGCGCGTCGGGCTGGATTGACGAATTTACGAGATGAACTCTGAACGCTGGCAAAAAGTAAAAGGATTATTCGATTCCGCAACCGCGGTCGCGCCCGCCGAGCGCGCTGAATTTCTCGAAAACGCTTGCGGCGCAGACGCCGAATTGCGTCTCGAAGTTGAAAAGCTTTTGGCTTCATATGAAGATGCCGAAAGTTTTATGGAAAGCCCCGCCGCCGAAGACTTTGCCAGCTTGATAGTCGAGAAAAGCGAGAAACCCGAAAGCGGCGAGAGCGTCGGTCATTATGAAATTATCGAGCAAATCGGCGAGGGCGGAATGGGCGAGGTTTTTTCGGCAAAAGATGTAACATTAAACCGCAAAGTCGCGCTCAAGCTTCTTGCCGCGCACATCACCGAAGATAAAAACCGTGTCAGCCGTTTTCGTCAGGAAGCTTTTGCCACGTCGGCTTTGAATCACCCGAATATCGTGACGATTTACGAAATCGGCGAATGGAAAGGCAGAGATTTTATCGCTGCGGAATTTATTGACGGGATGATGCTGCGCAGCATTTTGCAAAAGAAAAAACTGTCAATCGGCGAGGCTCTCGACATCGCTCTGCAAATAGCTTCGGCGCTGGCGGCGGCTCACGGCGCGGGGATAGTTCACCGCGATATGAAGCCGGAAAACATAATGATTCGTCCCGAAGGTTTGGTGAAAATCCTGGATATCGGCATTGCCAAATACAGCCCGAAGGAAGGTGGGCAAAAAGCCTTGGTCGAGACAAAAGTCGGCGAGGTGATCGGCACAGCCGCTTATATGTCGCCGGAACAGGCTCGCGGCTTGGAGATAGACGCGCGGACGGATATTTGGAGTTTGGGCGTGATTCTTTACGAGATGATCGCGCGAAAACTGCCGTTTCAGGGTTCGACGCGCTCGGACCGGATTGCCGCGATTTTAGAACACGAGCCCGCGCCGATTAAAAAATTTCGA
>DATHTS010000455.1:0-3278 GCA_035462935.1 Pyrinomonadaceae bacterium | reverse complement strand
TTTGGGATTTGGGATTTGGGATTTGGAAATTTCCGTAAAAAGCAAAAATCCGAAATCCGCAATCCGAAATCCCAAATCGAACTACGGGACTTCAACTCCCAATTCTTTAGAGGCAAACGAAAATGTCGGGCGTTTTCTGCCTTTCATATATTTGGCGGCGGTTTGCGAGAGCGCGGTGATCAGCATCGGGAGCGCGATTGACGGGTCGCTCGGAACGTAAGCCGTCGTAGCGCCGCGCAGAATTTTGCCGAAAACCTGCGTGTGAGTTCCGGCGTATGAAGGCGTTCTGATATCGAGCGGAACGGAATCGGTCGTCACCGAAATGGCGTATTTATGCCCGCGCGGAGTTGACCGCGTGATATACGAAGAAATTTCCGCCATATTTACCATTTTTTGGCTGCACGTGCTTCCGATGGTGATAATGCCTGAATTGCGGGTGCGATTCGCAATGTTCATCATATCGAGCGTGTCTTGCGTTATGTCGAAATTAAATTGGATTTTCTTTTCAAAACGCGCCCGCGCAATTCCGATGGAAAGCGGGCTTTCCAGCAAATCAGGGCAGAAGATCGGCGCGCGCGATTTGTAAGCCGCCGTCATAATGCCGTCTTCGTTCGCAATTTCCGCCAGTTCGCGCCCTAAAAGATGCAGAAATTCGCGTATGGAAAACGTGTTGGAAATTTCCAACTGGTTTATAACGCTTCCGATCCATTCGTCGGCTTCCTGATATTCTTCACGGTTGGCGAGCATATCGCCCATCCGCGCGATTTCCGATGCGTCCAATTCCTCGTCGTCCATACTCGGATGCGCTTGATAATGACTTCTCCCGAGCGTTTCGTGAATGTCGTGGAAAAGCACCGTGCCGCTCATTACAAGCACGTCAACAAAACGGTTTTTGATGACGTATGCGATCAGCCGCCGCATTCCAGCCGGGATTAAATTTCCCGAACCGCACAGGTAAATGGTCGAATTATCTTCGAGCATATCGAGCCAGATGCGATGCGCTTCCGCAAGCTGTCTCGCGCCGAAGCCCGCGCCTTCCATCTTTTCCAAAAGACCGGCAACCGAGCGGTCGCGGTCAACCGGAATCGGGCGCGTCGGCACCGTTAAATATTTAGAAGCTTTTGTTCTTTTTTGAGCCACCATAGTTTCCTCTAATAAAAATATAAATAAATTCGCGCGACGTTGGAATTCTTTTATTATTCCTCTATATTATTCATCTCTAATTTCCAGCGTCGTTGTTGCCGTTAGGCGATAAATAGGTGTATTCGTTAATTGATTTTTCGTAAAACTCGATCAATTCATTACCTTCCTTGGGTGAAACTTCACCGTCTTTTATGCTTTGCATCACGATTCGGCGAAATTGATCGTGCATCTGCACTTTATCAAAGCGCACGGTCGCCAGCATATCACCGAGATTCGAGCCGTGAATAACCTTTCTAATAATATAACCTTCGTCTCCGATATGAATGTGCGCTTCGTGCGGCTGACCGAACAGGTTGTGATTGTTGCCCATTACTTCCTGATACGCGCCGACCAGCATCATCGCCAGATAATACGGTTCGCCCTGCTGCAGCGAATGCAATTCCAGAACGTTTTTAACATCGTGTAAATCAACAAATTTTTCCACCACGCCGTCCGAATCGCAGGTAATATCACATAGAGTAGCATATTCGGTCGGTTTTTTGTTGAGACGATGAATCGGGATAATCGGAAAAAGCTGTTCCAGCGCCCAATTATCCGGCATCGAGCGAAAAACCGAGAAATTTGCCAGATATTTAACGCGCAAAAGGCGTCGAAGCTCTTCAAATTCCTCACTTACATACTTTTTTTGCTGGGCGAATTGGTCAACGCGCTCGCAAACATCCCAGAAAAGCACCTCGCCCTTACCACGATCTTCGAGCGAAATCAAACCGAGATTGAACATTGTGAAAAGCTCCTCGCGGTGTTCGAGCGCGTCGTGATAATACTCGCGGTGATTTTTGGCGGTAACGCTCTCGCGCAAATCGTAAAGCTCTTTGACGACCTGCGGGTCGTCCTCGTCCAATTCGAGCGGCGTTAAATCTTCCACAACCGTTTCGATTTCATCCTGCACGTTCGTAACTAAAATGGCGTGATACGCCGTTAAATACCGCCCAGATTCTTGAATAATCGTCGGGTGCGGCACGTTTTCATCGTCGCAAACCATTTTAATCGTGTAAGTTACATCGTTTGCAAATTCCTGCGCGGTGTAGTTTGCCGAAGATTCATACGAAGTGCGCGAGCCGTCATAATCAACCGCCATTCCGCCGCCGACATCCAGAAAATCAATCGGAATATTTAACTGCTTGATCTTGGCGTAAGTCCGCGCTGCTTCCTTCATCGCGTTTTTAATGCGTTTAATATCAGTTAATTGCGAGCCGATATGAAAATGAAGAAGCCGAAGCATATCGGTTCTTCCGACCTCGTTCAAACGCCGGATTACTTCTAAAATCTCGGTCGTCGTCAAACCGAACTTTGCCGCCTCGCCGCCGCTCTTTTCCCATTTCCCGGAGCCTTTGGAATACAGCTTGACGCGAACGCCAACCATCGGAAGTTTCGCTTCCGCGTTTTCTTTGGAAATTTCATCGGCGATTTTGATTGTCAGTTCGAGTTCGGAAAGCTTTTCGATAACGATAACGACGTTTTTGCCCGCCCGCGCTCCGGTAAATGCCAGACGAATAAAGCTTTCGTCCTTAAAACCGTTCAGCACCAGAAGGCTGTCTTCGGACTGCTCCATACACAGCGCGGCGTAAAGCTCGGCTTTTGAGCCCGCTTCCAAACCAAAATCGTAACGTTTCCCTTCGCGCAGATATTCTTCGACAACCGCGCGATTTTGATTTACCTTCATCGGGTAAACGCACATATGGCTGCCGTTATAATCGAATTCCCTGAAGGCTTTTTTAAAGGCGGACTGGAGTTTGCGGACTTGACCGACGAGAAGCTGCGGGAAACGAAGCAAAACCGGCGGATTTATGCCGCGTTTTCTCAAATCATCAATAATTTCCTTTACGTCAGCCGTTAAGTTGTCGTTTTCCGAAGCGCGGACAATCAGATTGCCCTTGCGATTAACGCCGAAATAACCAGCGCCCCAATTTTCAATACCGTAAGTCTCGATTGTCTGCTCGATAACCGTGCTCAAATTAAAAATCTCCCGATGCGAAAAAATCAGAAATCTTCTGAAAAGCAATAAATTTTATAGCCTATAAGAAATTTAACAAAAAACAAAATCCAGAACAACCACTTTTTTTTAGAAAAATAAA
>DATHTS010000454.1:0-3955 GCA_035462935.1 Pyrinomonadaceae bacterium | reverse complement strand
GAAAACCGCATCTTTATAAAAAAATTATAACTTTTATGTAATTCTATTTTGTGGCGCATCGTTTGTGGTCGTAATAATTAAAAGTTTGTTTATCTCGATGGCGTATAAATTTGCTTTGAATATATTTTGGATAACCTAAGTTTATATTCATCAATGATTAAGAGATTTATCCGACGAAATTTTCAACCCGCTCAGCTTGTTGTTTTAAGTTTTGCATCAGTCATCGTTTTGGGGACAATCCTGCTTTCCCTTCCGATTTCAACTCAATCAAGAGAAGGCTTGCGGATTATTGACGCTTTTTTCACTGCTGTTTCGGCAACTTGCGTTACCGGTTTAATTGTTGTTGACACCGGAACTGTCTTTTCCGCCTTCGGTCAAATCGTTATTCTTACCTGTATCCAAATCGGCGGGTTGGGTTTAATGACTTTCACGACGGTTTTTCTGGTTTTTACCGGAAGACGGCTTGCCATTGCCGACAGCATCGCCATTCAGGAAAGTTTTACGCAAACGCCGACCGGTAAATTAAAAACTCTGGTCAAATATATCATCCTCGCTTCTTTTACAATCGAAGCAATTGGCGCGTTTCTTTTAACAATTCACTGGTATTGGTCGGGACGCTTCGCAAGTCTCGGTGAAACCGTTTATCACGCCGTTTTCCACTCGGTCTCCGCTTTCTGCAATGCGGGTTTCGCGCTTTATGCCGATAGCTTGATGGGTTTTCAATCCGATACGCCGACAATTTTGATAATGAGTACGCTGATTATTGTCGGCGGTTTGGGTTTTTTAGTCGGTTTGGATGTTAAGGAATATGTTCAAATGCGGCTTTTTTATCGCTTTTGGGCGCAACGAGTAAAAGAAAGGGTGGACACTATTCGATCTGTTCCGCGTTTGAGCCTGCACACAAAACTCGTTCTGATAACAACTTTTGCTCTGTTAGTAATTGGGACAGTTTCCTATTTTATTTTGGAGCGAAGGGAATTGTTTGCGGAGATGAGTTTGGGAATAGCGTGGCTAAACGCTTTTTTCTGTTCGGTAACGGCTCGCACCGCCGGATTCAATGCGATTGATTTCGCCGGAATGGGCGCATCCGGCTTGCTATGCACAATGGTTTTAATGTTTATCGGCGCTAGTCCCGGTTCGACGGGTGGCGGCGTGAAAACCAGCACTTTTGGTCTTTTAGTCGCCTACAGCCTTACGCGCTGGCGCGGTTTCATTAATCTCAATATTTTTAATCGCACCATCGCGCCCGAATCAATTGATAAAGCCGGAGCGGTTGTCGTTTCCGCCATTGCCTTGATTATTCTTGCTGGTTCTTTTCTGATGGCTTCCGAAACTTTGCGTTTGCAGCCGGAAGCTAGTCACACCGCTTTTGTAGGCATAATTTTTGAAACGATTTCGGCATTTGCCACAGTCGGTTTATCACTTGGTCAAACGCCTCTTCTGACAGATCCGGGTAAATTAATGATTAGCGTTGTAATGTTTATCGGCAGAACCGGACCACTAACGCTGGCGCTGGCAATTAGTCGCCGGCGGCGGCGCACGCAATTCCGCTATGCTGAAGAAAACGTAATGATTGGTTAAAAAATATGGAAAGAAATTTTTTCGCAGTAGTTGGTCTCGGACATTTCGGTTCGCACGTCGCGCGGGTGCTTTATGAAGCGGGAAAAAACGTGATTGCCATTGATATGGATGAAGAAGCCGTTCAGGATGCCGCCGAATGCGCTACACGAGCCGTTGTCGCCGATGCGACAGACCGTCAAACGCTTGTTTCGCTCGGTATTCCCGATGTTGACGCCGCCATCATCAGTCTGGGCGAAAAGATGGATGTCATTGTTCTTGCCGCGCTGCAATTTATCGAACTCGGTGTTCCATATGTCGCCGTCAAAGCTCTAACTGAAGATCACGCTAAAATTCTGCACGCCATCGGCGTTCACGAAGTTATTCACCCGGAAAAGGAAATGGCGATTCGTCTGGCAAGCCGTTTGGCGCGAAAGGACGTGGTTGATTTTCTGCCGATAGCGCCCGGTTATTCAATCAGGGAAATCAAAGCTCCGCCGGAATTTGTCGGTAAATCTCTAAGCGAGCTTGCTTTGCGAAATACCTTGCACGTTCAGCTTATTGCGATAGAACGCAACCGAACAAAGGATGAGCTGGACATAAACATCGTGCCTCGTGCCGGAGATGTAATTCAAGCCGACGACATTCTGGTTTTGCTTGGAAAAAACCGGGACTTAGATCGCATAACGGATATTGTCAATAAATCACGAGCTTAGAAATAAAACGTTTGTCTTTATAAAAAATTTATGAACTTTATGTAATTCTTTTCGGGACTATTTTTATTGGTCAGGCTGGGATTTCTGTAACGAGTTTTTTTCTTAGGTAGTCACTTTTTCATTAGTGGTAAGTTTTAAAATCTTCGCTATGCTTTAGCTTTGCATTTCGCTAATATTTTGGCGGAATTCTCAAAAAAATCATTATTCACCTAGCAATGAAAGTTGGAATTAAAAAGGTGTATTAGAATTTGAAAGAAGTGATTTGAATAGGAGTTTAGTAATGTTATGTTATTTTCAAGTTGCAGATGCTTCCTTATGGAAACTCCTTTTCTGGGTTTTTGTAATTCCTACAGTTCTTGTTTGTTTAATTGTATTTTTAGGTAGGAAGTTTCGGAAAAACACCCGCCACGACAAAAGAAATGCTAATCCTCTTTCCTCAAACAAGCCATCCGACAAAGAAAAAGAATAACTTCCTAGCAACACAAATTTGAACATTACCCAGAAGATATAAACGAATTAGCAAAACCTGAAAAATAAGGCTTTGCTTTTTAGACACTTTTAGCAGACGTTTATAAGTTGGGATATGGAATGTAATTATTTGTCTCAAAAGGGGTCGTTTTTGAGACTCTTTTTGAGAGGTTTGAATAGTTGCTTTAGAAATACCTATCCTCTTCATACACTATCCTTTATCAAATTTCGGTTCAACAAAACAATTTCGATAGACAGTCTGAAATTGATTTTTGTTGGGTTGGAGTTTCTCATTCTGCAGGGTAAAAAAAATTCATCCTTCTTTATAAAAAATTTACGACTTTTATGTAATTCTTTTCAGGACAATCTTTATTGGTTAATACGTAATCTCTTTTTAAGAGGTTCTTTTTTTGAATAATCAAACGGATAAAAATTTAATTTGTTTTTTTATCGAGTAAATTATGGCAGAACCGGTATCAACAGATATTCATTCAACTTATGCTGACAGACACATTCCGAAAGAACCGCCGAAAGGAAAATATCTATGGATTTTATCCTTAACCGCTCTCGGAGTCGTTTATGGGGATATCGGCACATCGCCGCTCTATGCGATACGGGAATGTTTTCACGGTCCGCACGCGATTGAGCCGACACCGGCAAATATTTTAGGCGTGTTGTCCTTGATTTTTTGGTCGCTCATAATTGTTATTTCGATTAAGTATCTCGTTTTCGTGGTTCGCGCGAATAATAACGGCGAAGGCGGAATTCTCTCGCTGGCTGCAATAGCTACACCGATAAAACCTTCCGGGCGAACGGAGAACAAGTTTCTTATTGCGATAGGCATCTTCGGCGCCGCGCTTCTTTACGGCGAAGGAGTTATTACGCCGTCAATCTCGATATTAAGCGCGATGGAAGGAATGAGCGTGGCGACGCCGCTTCTGACGCCGTTCGTCGTGCCGCTCACGCTTGCTATCCTCATCGGATTGTTTCTTCTGCAAAGCCGCGGAACTGCCGGAGTCGGCAAGATTTTCGGACCCTTTAATTTATTATGGTTCATAACCTTAGCCACACTCGGCATCGCTCAAATAGCTCGTTTTCCCGAAGTTTTGGCAGCTCTTAATCCATATTACGGTTTTGAAGTGTTTGTAAATAACGGCTGGATGGGATTTATAGTACTCGGCTCGGTCTTTCTGGTCGTTACGGGCGGCGAAACG
>DATHTS010000453.1:0-3951 GCA_035462935.1 Pyrinomonadaceae bacterium | reverse complement strand
ATGTTTTCTGCTCGTTGTCGGTAAAATCCAGAACCGGCAGATGAATTCAGTAGGTCGTTACGACTTTCATCATCAAATTTTGATGCATCAACTCCGCGCCTTTCGGCTGTCCGGTCGTGCCGGAAGTGTAAAGAATCGCGCAGGTGTCTTCCGGTTTTGTCGGATAGGTTTCAAATTCTTCAGATTTATCGAAGGTAATCTGCATCAGCGTTTTGCAGTCTTCAAACGGGCACGGCGCGGTCGGATCAATCGTCATCACGATCAAATGCTCGCACGTTTCAACCTGATCGAAGCCATCCTTAACGGCTTGCGCCAGCGGAAGTTCGGGCGTGCCTTCAAAAACGAAAATCGCTTTCGCGTCGGAATCCGCCAGATGATAAGCGATTTCACGCGGCTTGAACAAAACATTCAGCGGCACGACCGCCGCGCCCGCTTTCATAATCCCGTAATAAACAATCGGGAAGAACGGCAGATTCGGGCAACTTAAAGCGACTTTGTCGCCGTATCCGATGCCCATTCCCGTCAAGGCATTCGCCACGCGGTTAGCCAGAGCGTTAAGCTGCCCGAAAGAAAAGCGCATCTCATTCCAGACAACCGCTTCCTTCTGCGGCGCGAGCCGCGCGTGATGCTCAATTACCGAAGCTAGATTTAAAGTAGTAGCGCCGTTTTTCATAGTTTTACCTTTAAAAAATTTAAACTTGTAGAGGCAGTTGAGAGAGCAAATATTAAATACTGATTGATTTTAATTGTATATTCAAAAACGGAAAATCCGCAATCCCAAATCGCAAATCCCAAATCAAACTGTCATTCCCCCATCAACGACAATCGTCTGTCCCGTGATATAGCTCGAAGCTTCAGATGCCAGAAAAACCGCCGCGCCCTTTAATTCGCCTTCCCTGCCGATGCGCGGAATCGCGTTGTTTTCCTGAATCGAACGCTCGTAAATATCAATCACCGCATCCGCCAAACGCGAATGAAAAAAGCCCGGCGCAATCGCGTTAACCCGAATTCCCTTTCGCCCCCAACTCGTCGCCAATTCTCTGGTCAAGCCGATCAAACCGGCTTTGCTGGCGACATATCCGGCGTAAAAAGGTCCGTTCGGAAAAGACGTAATTCCCGAAACCGATGTAATATTGATTATCGAGCCGCTTTCCCTTTGCAGCATCTCGCGTCCGACCGCCTGCGCCATCAGAAAACAGCCCGTCAGATTCACATCCAAAACCTTCTGCCATTTTTCCAGCAACATCTCTTCCGGCATTGCGCCCCACGAAATTCCCGCGTTGTTGATTAAAATATCAATTTTGCCGAATTTTTCCATCGTCTCATCAACAACAGCCTGAACATCTTCCGGTTTGGAAACATCCGCAATTTTGCCTTCCGCCGTAAAACCGCGTCCGCGAAATTCCTCAAGCGTTTCATTCAGCCATTCCTCGCGCCGCGCGCAAAGCATCAAGCCCGCTCCCGCTTCCGCCAAACCTTCCGCCATTTCCTTGCCCAAACCGCGCGATCCGCCCGTTACAATCGCCGTTTTGCCGGACAAATCGAATAATTCTTTAATGTGTTTTGCCATAATTCCTCAATTTAAACCTTTGCGCAAAAGCCGTTTTATCATCGAGATTTGCCCCTTGTGATTTGCTTCGTGGTCAATCAATTGACAAAGAATCCAGCGCAGGCTGGCTTCGACTCGTTTGCCGTCCAGTTCGTAACTGAATATCTTTTCAAGGTCTTCATCGGTTAATTTCGCCAGAATTTCGCGCGACCGCCGGCTGATTTCGTCAATTCGCCCGATGCATTCCGCCGCGCTGTACCCTTTTTCAGCAAAATTCGTTTCGGTCGTGTCATACATATGGGCGAATTTTCTGGCTTCTTCATCCAGCTCCTTTTCGGCAACGGTCGAATGAATCCACCACGTTTCGGCTTCTCCGAGATGCAAAATCAAGCCGCCGATCTGATGCGCTTCGGGCGTTATTCGGCGGGTTAATTCCTCGTCCGTCAAATCCGAAACGATTTTACGCAGTTCGGCGCGAGCTTTTTCCCACGCGCTCAAATAAAAACCGATTTCCCGCGAAAAGCCCGTCATCGGCTCTAAAACTCTCTTCACAGTTTTCATAATTTTTATAAAATTATTTTCCGCTTTTTTCCCAAAAATAAAAAGTCCGAAGCCGTAAAACTTCGGACAAATTCAAAAATCTAAAATCCAAAATTAAAAAATGTATCTATTCGCCTGAATCAGCGTATCGGCAATTCGTTGCCGCGCCGCAATCGTATTCATGGGCGAATTGTTTTTCGTAAACCGTTTGAGCGCGACCAGAAGCGTCCGCATTTCATCGCCTTCGGCAAACGCCGCGATGGTGTTTCTCGCTTTCATTTCGACGCGCTGAATCGCATCGTTGCAGAAGACGGAAGCCATATCAATCTGCCGTCCGGCAGTATCTTCGCCGTCTTTTTCGGCAAGTTTCTGCGCCCGGAGAATCGCTGATTCCATCTGGTAAGCGTCAATGATAATGTCCGCCGCATTTATTAGAATTTCCTGCTGATTTTGCAATTCCATCATATATTTCTGCGCCGCAGTTCCGAGAATCATCAACGCGATTTTTTTAGCGTTTTGCGCGAGCTTCATTTCTTTGGCGAGAACGCCTTCGTCTTCGTCGAAAGACATCTGCGGGTTTAAAATTTCATCCTGCAAAGCCTTTGCCGCGCCTAACAGTCCGAGCTGACCTTTCATCGCGCGTTTCATCAGCATTCCGGGAATGAGCATTCGATTGATTTCGTTTGTTCCTTCAAAAATGCGGTTGATGCGCGAATCGCGGTAGGCTTTTTCCGCCGGGTAATCCGCCGAATAGCCGTAACCGCCGTAGATTTGAACCATTTCATCAACGACGTAATCGAGCGCCTCCGAACACGCCACTTTGTTAATCGAAGATTCGACCGCGTATTCTTCAATCGAGCGCAGCTTTTTCTCGTTGTCCGCGCCGTCGCCGATCAAACGGTCAATCATTCCGACCGTGCGATACGTAATTGATTCAGCAACCCAGGTGCGAATCGCCATTTCCGCAAGCTTGTGTTTAATCGCGCCGAAAGATGAAATCGGTTTTCCGAACTGATGACGCTCGTTCGCATACCGAATCGCTTCATACAAAGCCAATTTCGCGCCGCCCGTAACTGACGCGCCTAATTTAAATCTCCCGACATTCAAAATATTAAAAGCGATCTTCGCTCCGTCGCCGACGTTTCCGAGCAGATTTCCCACCGGAACGCGCGCGTCCGACAAAATCAAAGGCGTGGTAGAAGACGACTTAATGCCCATCTTGTGTTCTTCCGCGCCGGGACGACAGTTTTCGCTTCTTTCCACGACAAACGCGGAAAATTTCTGCTTTTCGCCGTCAACTTTCGCAAACACGATAAACACATCCGCGAAGCCGCCGTTGGAAATCCACATTTTCTCGCCGTTCAGAATGTATTCCGAGCCGTCTTCCGAAAGTTTCGCGCTCGCCTTCGCGCCCAGAGCGTCCGAGCCGCTTCCCGCTTCCGACAAACAATAAGCCGTGATTTTTTCGCCCGCGACAATCGGCGGAATCCATTTTTGTTTTAATTCCTCCGATCCAAAATACAAAATCGGCAGCAAGCCAATCGAAGTCTGCGCCCCGAAAGTCGTTCCGAAACCGCCCGCGCGTCCCATCATTTCGGCGATAATCACACCCGAAACCTGATCGAGCGCCGCGCCGCCGTATTCCTCTGGAATATTGGCGCCCAAAATGCCAAGCTCGCCGCCTGCCTTTACCAAATCGCGGGCAATCTGCCAGTTGTGTTTTTCCATTTCGGGAATCTGCGGTCGAACCTCATTGTCAATAAATTCACGCGCCGTGTCGCCGATCATCTGGTGTTCTTCCGTAAAATCTTCCGGCGTAAAAATCTCCTGCGGCTCGCGGTTTTCAATCAAAAACGCGCCGC
>DATHTS010000452.1:0-6274 GCA_035462935.1 Pyrinomonadaceae bacterium | reverse complement strand
TCTGGGCGATTGACGCTTTTACAAGCGGCGTTCTGCGTTTTAACCGCAGCCTTTTGCAAATCCCTTTGCTTGCCGCCGCCGCTTACGGCTTTTTTCAAATTATCCCGTTCGGAAGCATTGCGGAAACGGCGGGCGTTTCGGATATTCCGCGCACGATTTCGGTCGAGCCTTTTTCAACTCAAATTACCGCGATTCATTTTCTTGCGCTCTCGATAATTTTTTCAGCTTTTCTCACTTTTACGGACAGTTCAAAGCGGCTGAGAAAATTAGTTTATCTGATCACGATATTCGGCTTTTTGTTTGCTTTTTTCGCCATTTTGCAGATGGTTTTAAGCCCGAATAAAATTTACGGAATTTACGAAGCCCGCTATGCTCAGCCGTTCGGCTCGTTTGTAAACCGGCATAATTTCGCCGCTTATATGGAAATGACGATGGCTGTGCCGCTGGGATTGATGTTCGTCGGAGCGGTGCAGAAAGACCGTCGGTTGCTGTTTATCACGGCAATCGGCTTGATGGGCGTGGCGCTTCTTTTGAGCGGCTCGCGCGGCGGTTTGGTGGCGCTTCTGGCACAAATTTTCTTTCTAGTAATTTTAACTACGAAAACCAGAAGCTACGGGCAGATTGTTTTGAAAATCGGTTTATCAATCGCACTTGTGGCGACAATTATCGCCGGAGCGATTTTAATCGGCGGCGAAACTTCTCTGACCCGCTTGGCGGAAACAGCCGCGAGCAAGGACATCACGACCAATCGGCTTCAAATATGGAGTGTTACTTGGGAAGTAATAAAAAATAATATGCCGTTCGGCGCGGGACTCGGAGCATTTGGCGTAGCTTACACGCCGTATGATACTTTCAGCGGAATGGAGCGCGTCGAGCAGGCGCACAACGATTATTTACAGGTTTTGGCAGACGCCGGAATCGTCGGGTTGATTATCGGAGCCTTTTTCGTTTTTCAGCTTTTCCGCACGGGGCTGAAAAATGCCGACACCAAAAATACTTTTCGTCGAGGCATCGCCGTCGGCGCGCTGTCGGGATGTTTTGCGATTCTGGTTCACAGCGTTTTTGATTTCATTCTGCATACAACGGCGATTTCCGTTTTATTTCTAGCCCTTGTTTCAATGGTCGTTGTCAGCGGCAAAAAAAATGATATTGAGGAAGAAGAGCCGGTTAAACGCGGGAAAAAGCGTTCCGCCAGCGTCGCTTCGATTGAAGAAGGCAGGCGAAAACTTAAAACATAGCTTGAGAAACGGATAAGATAGAATTGGTTGGCAGTAGGCGGCGGCGGTAGGCAGTAAATTTAATACTTTTAACTGCATAGCGCTATTGCCTACTGCTTTTAATCCGTTGTTACATATTTATAAAACATAACAGGAGAATTTATGCAATCAGACGTTACGCCAATTTTAGTTTTTGAAAATATTACCGCCTTTCAACGCAGTTACGCGCTGAAATCGGCGATTGAGCTGGACGTTTTCACAAAAATTGCCGAAGGAAGTCAGACGGCGCAGGAGATCGCCAAAGCGTGCGGCGCTTCCGAGCGCGGCATCAGAATTTTGTGCGATTATATGACGGTTTTGGGTTTTCTGACGAAAGAAAACGGCAGTTACGATCTAACCGAATCGACCGCCGTTTTTCTCAACCAAAACTCGCCAGCGTATCTCGGAAGAGCGGTTGATTTTTTGCTTTATCCGCAGATGATCGAGAATTTTGAGGATTTGACTTACGCCGTCAAAACCGGCGGCGCGAGGGAACGAGAAGACGGCGGGCTTGAGCCGGAACATCCGATTTGGGTTCAGTTCGCGCGCGGAATGATGCCGATGATGATGCCCGCCGCGCAGATGATGGCGGCAAAGCTCGGCGCGGAAAAGGACGCCAAACTAAAGATTCTGGATATTGCCGCCGGACACGGTATTTTCGGAATTATGATGGCGCAGCAATACCGGGATGCCGAAATTTACGCGGTTGATTGGAAAAACGTGCTGGAAGTAGCGGAAGAGAACGCTCAAAATTTTGGTGTGAGCAATCGTCATCACAAAATTGAAGGAAGCGCGTTTGAAGTTGATTTTGGCACGGATTACGATCTTGTTCTGTTGACAAACTTTCTGCACCATTTCGACGTGCCGACCTGCGAAGAAATACTGCGAAAAATTCATAAATCACTTAAAGAAGGCGGAAAGGTCTTTACATTAGAGTTTGTTCCGAACGAAGACCGCGTTTCGCCGCCCGCCGAAGCGATGTTCAGCCTGACTATGCTGGCTTCAACGCCGAGCGGCGACGCTTATACTTTTTCCGAACTTGAGAAGATGTTTCAAAACGCAGGTTTTGCAAACAGCGAGCATCATCCGCTTTCGCCTTTGCCGCAGCATTTGATAATTTCGACAAAATAGAGTAGGTCAGAACCGCCTGCGTAAGCGGGCGGGTATTTACGTCGGAAGAAACCCGCCCGCTTACGCAGGCGGTTCTGACTTTTATTCCATCGCTTCAACCGGAATTTCCTTTTTCGGGCGGACGAGATTCAGAAGATACCAGATAATGCCGTGCGAAACATACGCGGCGGATAAAATCAGGAGCATATAGCGCGAGTAGAGAAAAATGAGCATTCCGATGGCGGCGATAAACCAAAGCAGACGGAGATTGCGCCTTCCCGTGCCGGCTGTTTTAAAGCTGGTGTAACGAAACGTGCTGACCATCAAAAGTCCCAGACAAACCAGCAAAATTAAAATCAAAACGCCGTAAAGAGAAGCGTTAGTTTCACTGTGAACGTTAAGCGGAAGCGGCGAGAAATGAACGAGCGAGGCAAGCAAACCGGCAGCGGGCGGAATCGGCAGACCGACAAAATTTTTCTTGTCAATTTTCGGCGTTCCTTCCTGCAAAACGCGCGGTCGCGTGGCTTGCAGATTAAAACGCGCCAGACGAAACGCGCCGCACATCAGATACATAAACAAGACGAATAAACCGAACCGGTGAAGCGTGCTTTGTTCGGGAAAAACCGCGCCGATTGCCCAGCTATACGTCAAAACAATCGGCGCGATGCCGAATGTTAAAACGTCCGCCAGCGAATCGAGCTGAACGCCGAGCTCGGTCGCCGTTTTCGTCATTCGCGCCACTCTGCCGTCGAGCGTGTCGAACAAGATCGCCAAGCCGATACCGATTGCCGCGTAATCGAAATAGACGGCGGCGCCAGCCGGATCGGTCGGAATTATTTGAAAACCGCGCACGGAAAACAAAACCGCCAGAAAACCCATCCCGATATTTGCCGCCGTAAAAGCGGTCGGGATGGCGTAAAGACCTTTTTTCAAGCCTTTGTGAACTGTTTTTGGTTCTTCGCTTTGCATACGAAAGCATTATTCAGACGGGATTGTAGATGCCGTAAAGATGCAGAACTTCAATACCGACTAGATTATTATCCGCGTCGTAGTTAAAAATAACCTCCTTGTCCAAATCATCCTCGCAATAAGCCGCAGGCGAATCAGAAAGCTTTATATAAAGCAAATCAGCGTCTTTTTGATATTCGATTTTGAGCCAATTTTTCGGAATATCAATCCGGCATTCAGCTAAATCCAGCCATTCGCTCACAGAATCGAGATTTCTTTTTAACTGTCGCGTCGCCATACTATTTTCTTCCGGTCGTAATTCGCTTTTATTAGGGCAGTGATAATAAATCCGTCTTTATTGCCGTCTTCGTTGACATATTCGATATAAAAAACGTGCAGCCATTGTTTATATCCGAGATTTAAAAGCGCGGCTTTAGAGCCTTTATTGCCGAGTAAAATAAATTCAGGATAATAAACCGCATCTAAAACATCCTGTAAATGACCGCTCATATACGGTTTGTTATTAACGATGTGGTCATACCAGCGTTCTTCGGTCAAGCGAATCGGGTAGCCGTGAATAGATTCTACAATATCTATAATCATAAAGCTACGGACTTTTTTTCAAACAAATGCGGGCAAATTATTGTTCCTGATTTCCAAGTTTGGCGATGATCGTCTCGCCACCGCGAACTCTGTCGCCGATTTTTACTAAAACCTTGACCCTTTTCGGCATCAGCAAATCCGTGCGCGAACCGAATTTGATAAGCCCGAATCTTTCGCCGATTTCCAGATTATCGCCTTCTTTTTTCCAGCACACAATCCTTCGCGCCAAAATTCCGGCAATCTGCGTGCAGACGACGGTCATTTTCTCGCCTTCAATCGTCAGCGCGTTTCTTTCGTTTATCTCGCTCGCCTCATTGCTCGTCGCGGGCTTTTTCTTGCCGCGAAAATATTCGATTTTTATTACCTTTCCCGAAATCGGCGAGCGGTTGATATGAACGTCAACCGGCGAGAGAAAAACGCTGACCAACTTGCCGTTTTCCCTATCTTCAATGCGCGTCACCCGCCCGTCGGCGGCTGAGACGATAATATCCGCTTCGCCCGGAATCACGCGGTTCGGATTTCGGAAAAAATACGCCATAAAAAGCGCGAGCAAAACGAAAATCGCCGCGCCAATCCAAACTCCGAAAAAAGCGAAGATCGCGGCAATCGCCAGCGGAATTAAGATAAATGGAATTGCCTCTTTAACCATAATCAAGAAGTTTATCGCTTTTATAGGTTAAATCATTACGATTGAAAAACAAAAAAGCCCGACGCTGTCGAACGTCGGGCGCAAGGAGGATTGTACGAGAGAGAAAACTTAATTTCTAATCGGGTTATCTTTGGCGTAGCTGTAAGCGCACCAAGCCGAGATAATATGAATCACCCAACCGAGCGTTCCGGCTGAACCGATCCACGAAAAACCTGTCAAAACCAGCCATAACAAACCGACGATGATTCTGCCGTTATAAATCTGTCCAAGTCCGGGTATTAATAAACTCAAAATTCCTGCAATCAAGGGTTCGCGCATTTCTTTATCATCACCTCCGCAGTTTTATACGAATGCAAAGCTGATTTGTTCCGAGAAATTTTTACCGATCAAGAATTAAGTTTGATTTGAAAAACGTCTGAACACAGAAGGTTTTCAATAATTGGATAAAATCGAGTTTAGGTTATTTAATTTCAATCGTAACCGTAAATTCAGCCTCATTTTCGCCGTTGTTCCAGACTTCAAAAACAAAATCGCCTCTTTCCTTCAAAACCGCCCGCATTAAACCAGCGCTTTCCGTTGTTTCCGCATCGCCTTTGCGAAGGCTGATCGCCGCTTTGTCGGAATTTACGCGCACGGTCATCGTTTGACCTCTGTTTGCTTCAACGACGAAACGCTGACGCTCATTCGCCGGAATTTTTACGCTTACGATGCCGGAAGACTTGCCCTTTTCAAAGGAAACGCGCCTCGCCGGATAAAGCTCGCGCCTCGTTTCTTTGCCGGTCGGCACAAGCCGGCTGCCGCTCAGTTTATAAGTTGTGGCAACCGCAAATTCAGGGCAGCACGCGCCGCCTTCTTCGCCGACATCGTTTCTGTCAACGATGAGCGTTCCATTCTCCACCTTTGCCGAACGCAAACCGCCGTATGCGCGGTCGCCGCCCTCGATTCGCGTCAACAAAGACGGTTTTCCGTCTTTCATCGTATAAACAAAACCCTCGCTGAAATTTCCCGTCCCGCCCGTGTTGCAAACGGTTAAGACAATAGCCTCGGCTCGGTTGTCGCCGGTCAAATCGCCGTAGCCGACATCAAAAACATTGAAATAAAAACGCTCGGTAAAACCGTCAGCCTCTTTTTCTTCCGAGAACTCGCCGTTTTTGACCGCGACTTTCATCGCCTCGTCGTCAACGCCGGCGCAAAACGGTTCGTATGTGAAATTCTTAAAATCAATCTTGCGAATCTCATCCTGCGTCTGTTCCGTCTCTGTCGCGCCGGAATCTTGATTGCCGGAGGCGGAAGCCGCAAACGAACCGGCATCAATCTGATTTTGATTTTCGGAAGTTTCGGTTTGGACGCGGTTTGATAAACCCGCGCTGTTGAACAGTAAAAAGAAAATCAGCAATAAAATGCCGTTAAAATATTTTTTCATAAAAGCTTTCAAAAATAATTATTCTTTGCGAAATAGTTTACAGTTGAAAGTAGATAGTTGAAAGTTAAATGAAGGTTGTGCAAATTAGAAAGCGGGGCAGAGCCGTCCCTTCCCGACCTGCCAATTTATTCGGCTGCTCATTTTCTCTTTTTCTTGAATGCCGGTTAAAGTTTATTGCTCAAGTTAGTCCAATTAACAGGTTGGGAAGGGACGGCTTTGCCCCGCTCTTCGGCTGCCTGCTGAAAGCAAAAAATTTTAATTTGCACACCCTTCATTTAATAGCCA
>DATHTS010000451.1:0-4083 GCA_035462935.1 Pyrinomonadaceae bacterium | reverse complement strand
GTTTTATCTTTTTACTGACGGCGTCCCGCCGCGTTTATTGGTGACCGGTGTTTTTCCCGCTTTTCTCGCAATAATTTTATATTTTATATTCGCTCGCAAAACCTTCATCGAAAAGCTTCCGTTAAAGATTTTAACGATTTTACATATTATTCGAATTCCGGTTGAAATTGTTTTATATTGGCTGTTTCAGGAAAAACTTGTTCCCGAACTGATGACTTTCGAGAGCAGAAATCTCGATATTTTATCCGGTTTGACAGCGCCTTTAATTTTTTGGCTCGGGTTTAGAAAGGGCAAAACCAATCGCCTGTTATTAATCGTTTGGAATATTCTCGCGCTCGGACTTCTAATAAATATCGTAACCCACGCTATCCTGTCATTTCCATTTCCCTTTCAGCAATTCGCTTTCGATCAGCCGAATCGTGCCGTTATTTATTTTCCTTTTATCTGGCTTCCAACCGTTGTTGTTCCGATAGTTCTTTTCAGTCATCTGGCTAGTTTGTGGCAGCTTTTTAAATCTAAAAACCTCTAAATAAGTTACACAAGCCGTGCAAAATGAAACCTTTCGCTTTATAATGCACGTATTATCGGTAACCCGAAATGAATTTTACCGAAACCTTAAAACTTGCATTTTCGGCAATCTGGGCGCATAAGCTCCGCTCGTTCCTGACGCTTTTGGGAATGATTATCGGCGTAACGGCGTTTATGGTCGTGCTGTCGGTTTTGCAGGGTTTTAATACTTATGTTGACGAAAAAATCGCCGGAATCGGCTCGAATTCCTTTACCATCCAGCGTTTCAGCTTTGAAGATTTCAAAGACACCGACTCGATTGCCGAGGCGCAGCGCCGCAACAAAGAGCTTACCTTTGAAGAATTGGATTTTATCAAGGAAAGAGCGCAGTTGATTGAGAAAATCGGTGCGAAAGCCTACGGCAACACAATCGAAGTCAAACGCGGAAGCCAGGTTTTACAGGATATTCGCGCCGAAGGGGTTGAACCGGTTATCGGTGAAATCGAGAACACTGATGTTGCCGAAGGTCGTTTTTTTATCGAAGCCGAAAATAATAATTCGATGCGCGTCGCATTTGTAGGCGCGGACGTTGCAACCAAACTCTTTCCTTTCGGTTCGGCAGTCGGCGAAGAAATAAACATTCGCGGAATTCCTTATAAAGTAATCGGCGTTCAGACTGCCAAAGGAACGGTTTTCGGGCAGCCGATGGACGCTTTTATCTGGCTTCCGATAAAGACCTACGGCGCGAATTTCGGCGGTTTGACCGGGAGCCGACAGATTTATTTTGAAGCCACCGCCAAATCTGAAAAACTCTTTAAAGACGCGGTTGAAGAAGCGCGGACGCTGATGCGAATAAAAAGAAAGCTTTCCTTCGGCGAGAAAGATAATTTCGGGATTATGACGCCGGATGCGATTGCGGGTTTGCGCGACAGCATTTTGGGTCCCGTTTTTATCGTGATTTTAGCCGTTCCGACTATCGCTCTGGTCGTCGGCGCAATCGTGATTATGAATATTATGCTGGTTGCCGTTTCGGAAAGAACCAAGGAAATCGGCATTAGAAAAAGTCTCGGGGCAAGGCAATCCGACATTTTGAAACAGTTTCTTCTCGAATCGGCGACGCTTTCCGCAATCGGCGGGATTATCGGTTTAATCGTTGCCGAATTAATCGGTTTGATTATTACGGTTTATGTTATTCAAACCGTAATTCCCTGGTATGCGATGGTAATTTCCATCGGCGTTTCCGCATTAGTCGGAATTGTCGCCGGTCTTTTCCCGGCTTGGAAAGCCGCGAGGCTCGACCCGATTGAGGCGTTAAGAGCGGAGTAAAATTATGAAGTTTCTCGGTTCGGCATTTTTAGAAAACTTCAAAATGGCAATCGCAACATTGCGAAGCAATAAACTGCGCTCATTTTTGACGATTTTTGGCGTTATGGTGGGCGTAATTACCGTGATGCTCATTTCGTCTATAATCAGCGGAATAAATGTTGGGGTAGAAAAACAGGTCGAAACATTCGGCACACGCTCGATTTTCCTTTACAGATACAACATTGGTTTTTCGCACGGGCGACGGACGCAGGAAGAAAGAATGCGTAAGCCCCTTACGATGGATGACGCGGAAGCAATCAAACAGCTTCCGGCGGTTGAAACCGCAATTCCCTTTCTCAATGTTTCCAGCAATTTCTGGGGACAAAAAATAAACGTTACCGGAAAAAACGGTAAAACATCTTCTTCCGTTAGATTACAGGGAACGCTGCCTGATATGGAAAAAGCAGGCTCGGAAATTCTGCTTGAAGGTCGCTGGTTTACCCAATCCGAAAACGATTTAAATAAAGATGTGTGTTTAATTGGCGCTTCAGTCGCGGATAATTATTTTCCGTTCGGTTCTGCGGTGGGAGAATATATTGAAATCGGCGGGCGCGAATTTCGCGTTCTCGGCGTTCTGGAAAAACGCGAGCAGTTTTTAGGCGGCGGAGGCGGAAACAACGACCAGAGCAACGTTATCTATATGCCGATTGGCTCGGCGCTTCGCCTCAAACCGCAAGCCGACGATTTGTTTATTCTGGCAATTGCAAGGGACGGGATGTTAAATCAGGCAAAAGATCAGGTGCAGGATCTTCTGCGAATTCGCCGCCAAGTTCCCTTCGATAAACCGAATAATTTCGCAATGGAAACCGCCGCCAGCATTATTGACCAATTCCAAGCCATCACCGCCGGAGTTTTCATGGCAATGGTCGTGATCTCTTCGGTCGGTTTAATGATTGGCGGAATCGGCGTGATGAACATTATGCTCGTTTCCGTCACGGAAAGAACCCGCGAAATCGGCATCCGCAAAGCAATCGGCGCGAAACGAAGCGATATTCTTTTGCAGTTTTTGGTCGAAGCCGCGACTTTAACCGGCTTGGGTGGGCTGATTGGTTTGCTAATCGGCTGGGGTCTTACTTTTCTGATTCAACTCGTTTTCCCCTCGTATGTTCCGATTTGGGCTCCGATTGTCGGTCTTGGCGCGAGCGTTATGATCGGTATAATTTTCGGGCTTTTTCCGGCGTGGAAAGCGGCAAGGCTTGATCCGATTGAAGCTTTGCGTTACGAATAAGAGATTCATTTATAGCGGATTTCAAATAAAAGCAATACAAATACGGAATAAGTGATAAGGAATAAGTGAAAGGTTTCTTCTCACTTTTCACTTATTCCTTATCACTTATTCCGAATCGTCTTGTATTTCAAATAATTGAAATCTGCTCTAATATTATAAGTGAATCAAAAATAAAGAAGGCAGATAAAAATATCTGCCTTCTCTCTTTTTAAATAAAATCAACCGATTATGCCGCTTTACGTAAAATTTCCAAAGCCTTTATCATTTGAATATCTTCCAGCGGTTTCTTCGGCTGCTCCGGCTTCGGAGCGGGAGTCGGCTGCGCTTGCGGCTGTTGTTCTTCCTCTTCCTGCTGTTCAACCAGATTTTCGATTTCAATCGGTTCAGGCGTTTCCGGTCGTTTGACTTCAACCGAAGGTTTTACGCCGGAACGAGTTCTTTCATCAGACAAAAACGGGTTGCCGCTTGCTGACGCCCATTTCGCAGTGGTCAAAAGATAACCGCCGCCGCTGCGAAGCGTGAACAATTCCTGTTCAGTTCCCGCGCCGAAGCTTCTTTCGCCGACGACTTCGCCGCGTTTCCGGTCGAGAATCGCCGAGGCGACAACTTCCGCCGCGCCAGCCGTTCCCAAATCAATCAGCGCGACAAGTTTCCCGTCATAAATATGCTTGTTCGGGTCAGCCGCAAAACTTTTCAAAACTTTATTTTCGCGTCCGATTACCTGCGCAAGGCTTCCGTCTTTGATAAACAAATTGGCTGTGTCAACCGCTTCCTGCAAGGAGCCCGCGGAAACGCCGCGTAAATCGAGAATGATTTTCTGCACGCCCTGTTTTTGCAGGTTTTGCACCTGATTTCGAATATCGGCGGCTTCGCCTTCTTCGAGACTGTAAACTTTGATTACGCCGATTTTCCCTTCTTCAACTTTGGATTCGACCGACGGAATTTTGTATGCGCCGCGGGTAACGGTAATGGTTTGCGGTTTT
>DATHTS010000450.1:0-8110 GCA_035462935.1 Pyrinomonadaceae bacterium | reverse complement strand
CTTGAACGTGATTTTCGTGCCGCGTTTGTTGGTTTTGCCGGTTTGTTTCAAAGGCACAACCGGAATTCCCGCCCGGTATTCCTGCTCATATGTTTTACCGTCGCGCCAGATTTCGAGTTTGAGCCATTGAGAAAGAAAATTAACGCAGCTTACGCCGACGCCGTGCAATCCGCCCGAAACCTTATACGAATTTGTATCGAACTTTCCGCCCGCGTGAAGCACGGTCATCACGACTTCCGCCGCCGAGCGACCTTCCTGTTTATGAATATCCACTGGAATTCCGCGCCCGTTGTCCACGACCGTAATCGAGTTGTCCATATGGATGGCAACTTCAATCGTGTCGCAGTAACCTGCGAGAGCTTCGTCAACCGAATTATCAACTACTTCATAAACAAGGTGATGCAAGCCGATATCGCCCGTCGAACCGATATACATCGCGGGGCGTTTACGGACGGCATCACGTCCTTCCAAAACGGTGATGGCGTCTGCGCCATACTTTTGTTCTTTTTCTGCTTTTGCCAATTTTTTTAACCTCTAATTAAATTTATTATTTTGATATAACTATAACTTTTCCAATTTCGATATTTTCAAGAGCTTCGATAGTTTTCGGGATTAGCGGTAGAAGCGATTCAAACCGATTGCTGTAACTTGATAAAATGATTATTGCCAAAGGTAATTTTGCCAAGTTCTGCTGGTGAAGAATGTTTTTGTCAACCGTTATCAAAACATCAAATTTCCCTTCAGCCGCACGAAGTAAACTGCCGTTTTTTAATCCCTTAAATCCTGCTTCCGCAACGGTTGTAATTTCGTAAGCGGTAAATTCTCTTTTTAAGCGACGCGGCGCGCATTCATCAAGCAGCAACCTCATATTCTTCCAAAAGTTTAACTTTGTAGAGATTCAAAACGCCGACTGCCTGCTCGCGTGAAACGGTCGGAAAATCTTCAAGAAAAGTCTCCAAATTGTTGCCTCCTTCCAAATAATCGAAAAGATTTTTAACCGGAACGCGCGTTCCGCGAAAAACCGGCGTTCCGCCTAATTTTTCGACATCGCTTTCGATCAACGAGTCGGCGTTTTTTTCATTCATTTTTTCGTTTCTTTACTCTTTGAAATCCTTTCAAAACTTCACATATATTCTACAATATTTTCAGTAATTTAGATAGTCCGCAGAGCCTCCGAGTTGTATTATTTTAATCCGCTTTCAGCCGGATTTGCCGCGCCGTTTTCAATCGTGAAAACTTTCGCCCGATTTCCGAATTTTTCGACAAAACTTTCCTTGGAAGTGGTAACAAAAGTCTGCGTTTTGTCTTCCAAAAATTCGAGCAGCTGCCCGATGCGCTGATAATCCAATTCAGCGTCAATATCGTCGAGCAAAAACAGCGGATATTCTTGATTCTGCGAGTAGAAAACCGAGATATTCGCAAGCTGTAAAATGAGCAGCGCGCTTCTTTGCTGTCCCGAAGAAGCAAATTTCCGCAAATCATGCCCGTCGAACAAAATATCCAAATCGTCCCGGTGCGTTCCGATGAGAGAATAACCGGCGACGAGTTCGGCTTGGACGCGCAATTTCAGTCTTTCCTCTAAAAGCGCGGCGTAATCCGACAAATCGCCCTTTCCTTCAAGCGACGAAGCATAGCGAATGGCAATTTCCTCTTTGCCGAAAAGTTTCTTCTCTAAAACTTCGTTCAGCCTTTCGACAAAACGCAGACGCGCCTTGTGGATTCGCGCGGCGTGAAGGATTAACTGCTCATTCCAAGGCTCAAGCAGCTCGGCTGTTTTTTCAATCGAAAACTCATTTTCCCGCGCCGACTGCAAAAGTGAATTCTTCTGGCGGATAACGCGGTTGTAATCCGCCAGCGTCTGCACAAACGGCGGGTAAATCGAAACGATGCCGCCGTCAAGAAATTTCCGCCGCGCGTCAGGCAGACCGCGCACGATTTCAAGCTCGTCGGAGTTAAAAATAACTGCGTGAAGCTCGCCCAGAAAGCGCGTAACAACTTCTTTTTTGCCATTGAGGGATAAGGTTTTCGTATTGCCTTCGAGGGCGACCTGAAGCGTGCGGTGAATCTCCTCGCTGCGCTCGACCAGCCCGCGCACGATTGCCAAATTTTCATCGAATTTTATAGCTTCCTGAAGGCGTCCGGTTTTGAAGGATTTCGTCGTTGCCAGAAGATAAATCGCTTCGAGCCAATTGGTTTTTCCCTGTCCGTTTTCGCCGAAAATGATGTTGAGGTTTTTCGCGCAAAACATTTTCCCGTTTAAATTGCGGAAGTTTTGGGCTTCGAGCGTTTCAAGCAGCATAAGGTGATTTTACCATACAAAACATAACTTTTTTGCTATTCGGCTGACGTTTTTTTATCATTGAAAAAAGACAAATTTTAGAACCGACAAGGAGAGTTTATGTTTCCAACGGATTTAATTAACGCGATCAAAAATCAAGCCGTTGCGCTCGAATCTACGGGTGATGTTGCCGATGAAATTCTTTCGCTGGTCGGCGATGCGAAATTTGTCCTTTTAGGCGAAGCCTCTCACGGCACGCACGAATTTTATAAATTTCGCGCCGAAATTTCCAAACGCTTGATCAAAGAAAAAAACTTTTCCGCCGTCGCCGTCGAAGCCGATTTTCCCGACGCTTACCGCGTCAATCGCTACATTCGCGGAATCGGCAGCGATGAAACCGGACTCGACGCGCTCGGCGATTTTGACCGTTTTCCGCTCTGGATGTGGCGAAACACCGACGTTTTAGACCTTATCGGCTGGCTCAGGGCATACAATGAGCATCTGCATTTAAACGATAGAATCGGCTTTTACGGCATTGATTTATACAGCCTCCACGCTTCGATGGAAGCCGTCCTCGGTTATCTCGAAGAAGTTGACCCGGAAGCGGCGCGGCGGGCGCGTTATCGGTATTCGTGTTTTGAGGATTTCGGCGAAAACTCGCAGGCATACGGCTACGCGGCAAGTTTTAATTTAAATCGCTCGTGCGAAGATGAAGTTATAAATCAACTGGTTGATCTGCGCCGCCGCGCTTTCGATTATATGAACCGCGACGGTTTTATTGCCCGAGACGAATATTTTTACGCCGAACAAAATGCGCGGTTGGTAAAAAACGCCGAAGAATATTATCGCTCGATGTTTCAAGGGCGCGTTTCGAGCTGGAATCTGCGCGACCGGCATATGACGGAAACGCTCCACGCGCTTTCGTCGCATTTGGAAACACAGGATTTGCCCTCCAAAATCATTGTTTGGGCGCATAATTCGCATTTGGGCGACGCGAGCGCGACCGATATGAGCGAGCGCGGCGAATGGAACGTCGGGCAGCTCGCCCGCGAGAAATTCGGCAGAGAAAACGTGCGTTTAATCGGATTTACAACGCATACGGGAACAGTTACAGCAGCAACCAATTGGGATGAACCCGCGCAGTTAAAGCGCGTCCGACCGGGAATGAAAGATAGCTATGAATTGCTGTTTCACCAAACGGAAATCCCGCGATTTTTTCTGAATCTGCACGATAAAAAATTAAGAGCCGCGATAAACAAACCTCTTCTCGAACGTGCTATCGGCGTAATTTATCGCCCCGAAACCGAGCGCGTCAGCCATTATTTTTACGCCGATTTGCCGGAGCAGTTCGACGGCGTAATTCATTTTGACGAAACACGCGCGGTCGAACCGCTGGACAGAGCGGCGAGTTGGTCGCACGAGGATTTGCCGGAAACTTTTCCCGAAGGCGTGTAGAATATCTGAAATTTATTGCCAGCGAAATACGCGAAAAAGGCGAAAATAAAATGGTTAATAGATAATTGCAATTTGTTAATTGATTTTGCTGCTTATCAAACAACTAACCTTTAACCATTTACAATCAGTAGCTCACGAAATTATTCCTGCTCCGAAGGAGCAATTGAAAATCGCCGGGCTATCAACAAAAATCCATTCGGGATAAATTCTGTTTCGTGATCTACTGATACTTTATTTTCGTATCTTTCGCGTATTTCGTGGGCTAATTAAAAACTGAGGTTCGATTTTAAATGTGCAGTTTGCCGAACAGAAAATAAAAGAAAGCCGCCTGCAAAATTCCGATTATTAAACCGAAAAACGCGCCGAAAAACTCGATTTTGTGCAGATGCTCCTTCGCCACCGACAAGACCAATCCTTCGAGTTTTTCGACCGGATAATTGTTGATTTTCTCTCTAACCACATTGCCGACATCGAATTCACGAATCGCCTCGGGCAGTTTTTCGCGGGCGGCGGCAACAATCGTATCGTTTAGAGACTTTCCGGCTCGGCGCACTTTTTCTTCCGAAATATGGTCGGAGAGTTTGCCGATTGGAGCGGATAAAAGACGGTCAACCTGGTTGGCTAGAAACGAGTTGATAATGCCGGCGGTTTCTTCGCGGTTCAGGATGTTATGTAAGCCTTTCGTGAGCATTTTCCTGAGCTTCGCTTCGGTGTCGGAATGTAGCGTCTGCAAAATCGCGCCGATGCTGTGCGGGCGTAAATTTTCCAGAGCGTCGGTCAGATATGCCGAAACCGAGCGCATCATTTCCTCGCCTTGCAGAACGGATAAAACGTTTTTCGAGATTTGATTTTTAACGCTTTCAAGCTGTTCGGGCGCAATTTGCCCGATAACCTCGGGAAGCGGGCGGGCAAGGGCATTTTCGATTGCGCCGTTGATAAAGTTTCTCGCTTCTTCCGCGAAAAACTCGCCGCGCAAAGTTTCCTCAAGCCGTCGCGGGAGGCTTTCATTTACAAGATCGTCCACCTCGCCCAGAAGATTATCCCGCGAAACGAAGATTTTTTTGAAAAACGGCAGCTGCTCGTAATAGTTGTGAACTTCCCTTTTGATAAGTTTAGCGATTTGATTGCGCGTTCGGGGCGCCGTAGCGATTTCGGCTAATTGATGCACAATCGGCTCGATTTGTCCCGTAGCTTTTTCCTTCAAAAGCAGAACTGCGTCATCCGTAAACATCTGTCCGAGCGGCGTTTGTACATTGGCTAAATCGTCGAGGCGGCGGCTGATAAATTCCTTGATTTTTCGCTCGAAATCCGGTGATTTAACGGCGGCGCGAATGCGCGTTTCGAGAAAATGTAGAATTTTTTGCGCGGTTTCATCGTCAATCGTTTCGGAAATTCTCTGCGAAAGAATCTGGTTCACGCGCCGGTTGACGAAATCCTGCACCGCTTCGACGGTTTCCTCGCTTTGCAGAACGCTTTCGATATGCGCGGCGACTCTTAGCTGCAAAGAAAAAATCGCTTCCAAAACCGGCTCGCGCAGATTATTTGGCAGCGCCTCGATAAGCGAAGGATAATCCTGCGACAAAATCTCTGCGGTGTAAGAATCAACCACCGTTTGGATTTTTTTCTGCAAAAATCCTTTGCCGAAAAGCTCGTCCAGAATCGTTTCCTGCGAAACAAGTTCCTCGCCGACGGCTTTGCCGATGGCTTCCGCAAGACGCTCGCGGTTACGCGGGATCATCCCTTGCGGGAAGACCGTAATCCCAAGAAATTTCACCGGCTGCCGCGGACGAAAAAGCATCCTGACCGCCAGCCACGCCGCGCCGTAGCCGTGAAGCGTGGCGACTAGAACCATCATTGCCAGTTGAACCCAAAGGTTTTGAAAAAAAGGCGCGATTTGCTCCATCAAGAAAATTATAATTTATCTTGACGGATTGAAGAAAGCGAAAAACTCAGATTAAGAGTGTGCAAATAGAAGTATGTAAAATTTTCAATTTTTAATCTTCGCAATAAGTGATAGATGATATGTTCGGGCTTTTCTTTTATCTATCAGTTATCACCTTTCACTTATCACCTATTCCGAATATTTTCGCTAAAATCCTACGTTCCTTTTTCAACCGATTTCCTGCGCTTTTACCGAAACATTTTCGGTAATTCTTTCAATATTCGCGCCGATTTTTTCGAGCTTTTTGACGATAGTTTCATAGCCTCGGTCAATATGATAAACGCGGTCAATCAAAGTTTCGCCTTTAGCGCAAAGCGCGGCAAGCACGAGCGAGGCGGAAGCCCGCAAATCCGAAGCTAGAACGGGAGCGCCCATTAGCTGCGTTTTTCCATAAACGATTGCCGTGTTCCCCGAAATTTCTATATTCGCGCCCATCCGACGCAACTCGGCGACGTGCATAAAACGATTCTCAAAAATTGTTTCTTTTATATGTGAAATTCCTTCCGCCTGCGTCATCAAAGCCATATATTGAGCTTGCATATCGGTCGGAAAACGCGGATGCGGCTCGGTCGTTACGTCTTTCCCAACTAAACCATTTTCACAGCATTTAACCAGAAGCGAAGTCGGATTTAATTCCTCGATTTCCACGCCTGTTTCGCGCAGTTTTTCGATTACGGCTTCCAGATTTTCCGGTTGGCAGTTTGTGATTTCCAGCTCGCCTTTGGTGATTGCCGCCGCCACGATAAAAGTTCCGGTCTCGATGCGGTCGGAAATAATCGTGTGTTCCGCGCTGCCTAATTCCTCGACGCCTTCGATTTCAATGGTATCCGTCCCCGCGCCTTTTATCCGCGCGCCCATTTTGTTTAAAAGCTCGGCTAAATCGGAAATTTCCGGCTCGCGGGCGGCGTTGTGAATCGTCGTTTTCCCTTCCGCCAAAACCGCCGCCATCATTACGTTTTCCGTTCCGGTAACGGTTACAATATCGAAATTAACATCCGCGCCTTGCAGCCTGCCTTTCGGCGCTCGCGCCACGACATCGCCGGATTCGAGTGAAACGGTTGCGCCAAGCTGCTCAAACGCCTTCAAATGCAAATCAATCGGGCGAGTTCCAATAGCGCAGCCGCCCGGCAAGCTGACTTTTGCCTGACCGAAACGCCCCAGAAGCGGTCCCAAAGCCAAAACGCTCGCTCGCATCGTTTTAACGAGATGATACGGCGCTTCAAAAATCTCGATATTTTTCGCTCTGACTTTATGCGTGCGAAGCTCCGGCGTTAAAACCGTCGCGCCCAAATCCTCGAGCAGACGGCGCTGAGTAATAATATCTTTGACGTATGGGATATTGTGCAAAGTAACGACTTCGGGAGATAAAAGCGTCGCCGCCAGACACGGAAGAGCGGAATTTTTAGCGCCGCTGATTGCTACCTTGCCCTGCAATGGCGCTCCGCCTTGGATTAAGAATTTGTCCATAAATTGCTATTCGTATGCTTCAAAAATTTTTATAGAAGCAAATAGCAAATCTTATCACGACTTTAACCGCGAATAAAACCTGTCGAAAGTATAATAAAAGACCTTAAATTTTAATGACAATTTTTTATAAACATGGTAATATTTGTTCCGCCAAAAATCTTATCTTTATCGGAGTAAAACAATGAACAAATCCTCTTTCTTCCTTTTCTCATTTATTTTTTTTTCGCTTACATTCCCGGTTATCGCACAAAATCCACAACCGACAGCAACACCGTCTGATGAAGCCGAAGAAACGATAAAAATTTCCACAACGCTAATTCAAGTTGATGTAACCGTGACCGACAGAAACGGTAAAATCGTAACAGACTTAAAACCCGAAGATTTTGAAGTTTATGAGAATGGAAAAAGGCAGGAAATCACAAATTTTTCATTTATTTCGATAAATAAGACGGTAGAGAATAGAAACCAGCAATCGGGCAGGAACAACAGAAATTCGATTCTAATACCGCCTGTCAGGCTGAAAATGGAACAAGTTCGCCGCACATATGCGCTTGTAGTAGATGATTTAGGGTTGAATTTCACCAGTATTTTCTGGGTCAAGGAGTCCCTGCGAAAGTTTATCAATGAACAAATGCAGGAGGGTGATTTAGTAGCGATTATCCGCACCGGCAGTGGTATCGGCGCAATGCAGTCTTTTACTTCCGATAAACGTCAGCTTCTCGCGGCGATTGATAAAATTAAATGGAACTCTTACGGTCGGGGCGGAATCCACGCCTTCAATCCTATTGAGACATCACTAAAAGGAGAATTAGCGGGAACAACAAGACCCGACGGTACGGTTAGGGAGCCGGTGGGCGACGCGGAAGATAAAGAACTTGAAAGACAAATTGAAGATTTTCGCAATGAAAATTTCTCCATCGGAACGCTTGGCGCTTTAAATTACATCATTCGCGGGATGGGTGAACTTC
>DATHTS010000449.1:0-6805 GCA_035462935.1 Pyrinomonadaceae bacterium | reverse complement strand
TCAGCCCGATTGAAAAAGTTTCGCTGCTGGCAAAAAGCCTTGAACGCGGCGTTTTAACAAGCCTGCCGCGCACTTCCGGTTCAAGCGAAACTGACGAGCTGCTGCAAACTCTTCATCGCAGCAATCAGCAGCTACAGAATTTAGTTAATTTAATGGACAAGGTCGCAAGCGGCGATTTGAATGTCGCGCTCGCTCCCCTGCAATCGGGCGACCGCCTGAGCAATTCCTTTCAAAAACTGCTCGCCAAAGTTTCCGAATCAATTCACGCGCAGCAAAACCTGGAACATCTGCAAGCGGCAATTACGCAGCTAACGCGGGAAACTGCGCCGGTTAAAAACGGGAAACTCGACATCGAAATAAAATCCGATTTTACCGAAACCAAAGAAATCGCCGAGATCGTCAAATATCTTTTGCGAGAACTCAACATTCTGGTCACGCAGATTAGAACCGATTCGGAAAAAGCGCAAATTTCGGCATCGGAAGCGCAAAAAGCGCTGCAAAACGTGATTCAGAAAAAAGAGCTTAAAGTTCAGCAGCTAAATCAAGCCAAACTCGCGCTCAAAAAATTCCCGAACACGGTTCAAAAAATCTCCGAAGATTTGTCGCACTCCTCGGTTTCCGCCGGTCAATCCATCGAAAGGGCGCGAAGAGGCATACAAACGGCGGAGGTGAATCTGAATGCCGTCAGCGGTCTCCGCAAACAGATTCAGGAAATCGCCGGGCGCGTCCACCGGCTAAACGAACGCTCGCAGGAAATGGGTAAAATCGCCAAAGCCGTCGAAGATTTAGCGCACCGGACAAATCTAATCGCTTTGAATGCCACGGTTCAAAGCTGGGAAGGCAATCGCGGATCTTCCGCTCACGCCGAAGAAATCGAGCGTTTGGCGATTCGCTCCGGCGAGACGAACAAGCAGATTTCCTCTCTAAATAAAACAATGTCGGCGGAAATTATGCAGATCGAGCGGCTGCTCGAAGCCGGAGTCGGCGAAATTTCCAATCTTTCCCGTTTTATCGTCGAAACCGGCAGCACTTTGAGCGAAATCGAACGCTATACCGGCAAGTTTCTTAATTTGCAGGAACATCTAACAATCTTTTCCGGCGAGCAATCACTCGAAACCGAGCAGGCTTTCGAGGCTTTTATCGCCTCAATCGGCGAAACCGAAGAGACGGTCGAAAGTCTGAAAGAATCGAATGCAAATCTTTCCCGTTTGAATAATTCGGTGGAAAATTTGCAGGCAATCGTCGCGGGCTTTGATTCGGGAGCGCAGACGGCTCTGCCCGTAACAACGGATGCGAATAATTTGGTGGTCGAAATTTGATAAATTATTTAACATTTTGCCCGCGTTTTGAGTTCCTGCTTTAGCAGGCTTTTGTTTGGCGAAAAAGCCGTCTGAAGGCGGGACTCAAAACATCGTCTAAATCCCCAACAAACCTCAACCCCGCAGAAAAAAAATATGCAAGAAAGTCCCTTTTGGAATCTGTTGACCAAATTCGCTTCGTTTCTGGCGATAATTCTGCTTTTGCTCGGAGCGGGATTGACCGCTTCGTTTTATCTCGGTTGGACGGCAAACCATCTGGCGGGCGTTTTGACCGTTGTTTTTGCAGTGATTTTAGCTGTTTTCTCACTAGTTGCCGTGAATTTTTCCAATCTCAGGCTTATCCGGGAAACGATTTTAGCAACCGAAGCCGCCCATCAAATCGCCCAAGGCGAATTGCTCGAAAATGATTTTGAATCAACCAGCGAGATATTCGATTCGCTCAAGGAGCTTTCCGAATATCTGCGCGAAAAAGAAACGGTCGTTAATCTAATTGTAAACGGCGATTTATCACGCGACGTTCTTTTGCGTTCAGAGTCGGACGAGCTCGGCAAATCTTTTCAAAAAATGATTGATCGTCTGCGTTTGCTGGTTGAAACAAAAGAAACGCGCGATCTTTTGCAGCAGTCCATTTTGAAGTTATCAAAGGAAGTTTCAGAAGTAGCGGCGGGAGATTTGAGCGTGCAGGCGGAAGTTTCGGCGGAAATGACCGGCGCGATTGCCGAAGCCTTTAATTCGATGACTAAAAATTTCCGCTCGCTCATCAAACAGGTCAAGGACGTAACTTTCCAAGTCGGCACATCCGCAAATGCCATTAACGACACGACCGAGCAGCTCGCACGCGGAAGCGAGGCGCAAAGCTCGCAGATTTCCCGGACGACCTCGGCAATTTCAAATATGGCTTTGCAGATTCAGGAAGTTTCGGAAAACGCCGCGCTGTCGGCGCAAGTGGCGGGCGATTCTTTAGGCAATGCGCGTTACGGCACAAAAGCCGTGCAGGACAACATCAACGCGATGAACTCCATCCGCAAGCAGGTGCAGGAAACCGCTAAGCGCATCAAAAAACTCGGTGAGCGCTCGCAGGAAATCAGCCAGATTGTGCAGCTTATCGAGGATTTGTCCGACCGCACAAGTCTTTTGGCGTTGAATGCGTCGCTTCAGGCTTCGGCGGCAGGCGAAGCTGGACGCGGCTTTGCCGTCGTTGCCGAAGAAGTCGAGCGTCTGGCGGAACGCTCAAATCGCTTGACACAGCAGATTGCCGCGCTCACACAGACAATCCAGATGGAAACCAAAGATGTTGTCGCTTCGATGGAAGAAACGATTCACGAGGTCGTGGTCGGCTCGACTTTGGCGGATAAAGCGGGACAAGCTCTTGTCGAAATCGAGCAAGTTTCGACGCGGCTTGCCGAACTGATTCGTTCAATTTCGGATTCCTCCAGACAGCAGGCGCAAACATCCGAAGATATTTCGCAGGCGATGGCAAACATCTCGAAAGTTACGGAACTGGTTCAAACCGGAGCGCAGCGCGCCGCCGGGTCGGTCAAGATGCTCGTCGAGCTTTCCAATGAATTGCGCGGCTCGGTCGCGCCTTTCAAATTGCCTGAAGACAGAACTTTGCGTCGAAACTTACAAAATGATGCAGAAAGCCTGTTTATAAATTAAGGGGAAAAATTATGAGAAAAAACTTGCCCGCGAAATACGCGAATAACACGAAAAAAAGAAGGAAAATTATTTTCTGTGATTTTAATACTAAGTTGTATGAAAAAAAGAGGTTCGTTTAGAGGCGGTCTTTGACCGCCAAACGTCGAAAATACGGCGCGATAGCGGTCAAAGACCGCTTCTAAACGGTAATTTTTTTCTCATTTTTTTTCGCAACTTGGTATAATTTTTGCGGCTTTCGTCTGTTTCGCGGACAAAGTATTTAGCCAACTGCCGACTCCCAACAATTATGGACGCTGAAATTTTACAAGCCTTTATCGAAGAAGTCGAAAGCTATCTGCCGACCATCCGCGGCGGGATACTCATTAGCTCGCAGGAAGGGAAGTCCCACGGCGAGCTAAACGTTTCGCATCGTCAGGCTCACACGATAAAAGGCGCGGCGATGATGATCGGTTTTGAGGAGATCGGCGGAATTGCCGCGCGGCTCGAAGCGGAACTCGAAAGCATCATTGCCGACGGAAAACCGCTTACCGAAGAACAATCGCGCAAGCTCCTTGACCAGGTAGCGCAAATCGAAGCATTGTTGGCGCATTTTCGTTTCAGCTCGGATGATTTTTCGCTCGATATTATTGATTTTGTTGAGGAATCTTTTGGAAATCTGCAAATCGGGCAGGAGCCGGAAGAAGAAGCCGACGAGATTGAAGAAGAAGATTTTGAGATTGACGAGGAAATGCTCGAAATTTTCGCCGCCGAAGCCGAAGACCTTCTGCGAAAAATTACGCTCAATCTCGAAATTATTGAAAAAACACCGTCGAGCCGCGAGGCTCTCCTGGAAATCCGGCGTAACGCGCACACTCTGAAAGGCTCGGCTGGAATAGTCGGGCTGAAAAAACTTTCAAAATTGGCTCACCGCGTTGAAGATTTATTGGATTTTCTGGCGGAAAACGAAATCGAAGGAAACGCGGAAGTTTTCGAATTGCTTGTGACCGCGACCGATTGCCTCAACGCGCTGGCAAGCGGCGACGCTTCGACGCAGCTTTCGAAAAAGATCGAGCGGGTAGAAAAGAAATTCGACGATATTATCTCGCTGCTTCAAAAAAAAAACGGAAACTGTTTGCGCCGCGCCTGAAACAACTCAGCAAACAAAAAGCGCCGCGATAGTTGAAAATAAGTCGGCGGAAAATCAATCGGCGAATAATCAAAACCGCTCGGTTGTCAGGGTTTCGCTCGACCGCCTCGATGAATTAGTCAGGCTGGTGAGCGAAATGGTCATCAGCCGTTCGGTTTTTGAACAGCGTCTGGCTGAATTTGAAGGGCAAATCGAAGAACTCAGAAACAGCACCGCCCGCCTGCATCGCTCGACGGGCAAGCTGGAAACCGATTTTGAAGCCGATATGCTCAGCGCGAAGCAGTTTTCCCAGCCTGTCTTCAGCCTTTCCTCAAATCGAACAAACGGCGGAAACAAATCTCCCGAATTCGATCAGCTCGAATTTGACCGCTACACCGAGTTTCACCAAACCACGCGCCAATTGGTCGAAACTGCAAGCGACGCTTCCGCCATCAACTCGGAATTTGAAACCCTGCACGACAAATTGGAACAGCTTTTCGATTACCAGCGCCGTTTGATCGAGGAAATGCAGGACAAACTTCTGCGTCTGCGGATGGTAACTTTCGGCTCGCTCACAACGCGGCTGAATCGCACCGTTCGCGTAACCGCCGAGCAGGAAGATAAGGAAGTCGAACTGGAAATCGAGGGCGAAAATCTGGAAGTTGACACGCAAATTCTCGACGCTTTGATTGAACCTTTGCTGCATCTTTTGCGAAACGCAGTCGCGCACGGCATTGAAACGCCGGATATGCGCCGCCTTCTAGGAAAGCTGGAAACCGGGAAAATCCACCTGCGAATTTACAGCGAAGGCTTGCATATTGTCCTTTCGGTTACCGACGACGGAGGCGGAATTTACGTGCAGGCGCTGAAGGAAAAGGCGCTGCAAAACAATCTGATTTCTAAAGAAAAGGCGGAAGCGATGAGCGATGAAGAAGCGTTGGAGCTCATCTTTCTGCCGGGTCTGACGACCGCCGAAAAATTGAGTCAGGTTTCCGGTCGCGGCGTGGGAATGAATATCGTCAAAACGAATATCGAGCGGCAGCAAGGCACGATTTCCATCCAATCGGAAATGCAAAAGGGAACGACTTTCACGATTCGCCTGCCGATGTCGCTGGCGGTAACACGTGCATTGCTGGTCAAAGCGAACGGTCAAATCTTCGCTTTTCCTTTGCAGTTAGTTCGACAGGTTTTAGAGCAGCCAGCCGAAAAACTCGGAAAATTCCTCAAGGTTAAGGGAAATGAATACGCGGTTTCTTATCTGAATAAACTCTTGGAACTGCCCGTTTCAAAAGCGGAAAATGTTCCGGTTCTCCTGATTGAAACTTCGGAAAAGTCCAGCGCTTTAGCAGTTGATGAAGTCTTGAAAGCGGAGGAAATCGTTATCAAACCGCTCGGCGGTTTTCTAAAAAATCTGCCCGGACTGGTCGGCGCGGCGATTTTAGGCGACGGCAGCGTCGCGCCGGTTCTGGATTTGATTTATTTGCTGAACAGTTCGCCATCAGCCTTTACCCGGCAAAGCTTTATTAACGAGCCTCAAACAACAAACGGCAAACAGACGATAAACGAAAATCAAAAACCAAAGACCGAAAACCTAAGCATAATGATCGTTGACGACAGCCCGAGCGTGCGGCACATCAACTCGAAGCTAATAAAAAATGCGGGCTGGCAGCCGATTATCGCCAGAGACGGTTTGGAGGCATTAGAAATTTTGCAGGCATTTCAAGAACCGCCCGACGTGATCTTAACCGATGTTGAAATGCCGCGAATGGACGGTTACGAACTGCTCGCTTCGCTTAAAAAACAGGAGAATTTTCGTCAAATTCCAGTGATAATGATAACTTCCCGCGCCGGCGATAAGCATCGCCAAAAGGCTTTTGAGATAGGTGTTTCCGAGTATTTGGTCAAGCCTTACGAAGAAAAGGATTTGTTGGAAAAAATCAAAAGTCTTGCAAAATCAGATTGAAAAATCGGAATAAGTGAAAAATGAGAAGTGAGAGCTGAGAACTTGTTTGGAAAATCAGACGCAAGCGAAAAACAAAGCGGAAATTATCAATTATCAATTATCAACTATCTGTATTAATAAAATAGGAAGAAAGCGATGCAAACTCTAAATTATAAACTTTGCGCTCTAAACTATTTCGCAGTAAATATCCGAATTAGTTCAGAGTTTAGAGTTTATAGTTCAGAGTTTGAATCGCTTTTCTTTCAACCTTTTTTGTCAATTCAACTTTCCACTAATTTGCAATAAACAAATCATTAATACTGCGGAAAATAATTGATAATTGGCAGTTTAATTCTTTATTTTTTACCTTTCCCGTCTTTTCAAACTGCTTCAGAGAACTAAGACTAGAAGCTATCTCAAAAATAAAAAAACGTTAAGTTAAGCCATCGGTCTGTGACCGCGTTTGCCGAAGATTGTTGCCTGAAACGCGGTCATAGACCGCTTGCCTAACGATAATATTATTTTTGAGATAGCTTCTAGAAAAAATTTAGCTTTCCCTTGAAAGTTATTCCGAAGAAGAGAGCTTGAAAAAAATCCGGCTTAAAATCAGAAACACTTCCCAAACATTATTTTTTTACTTCTGAAAATTTATCGGTTGAACAAGCCAGATTTGAACGAATAAAATCATTCGCGTTTTTGTAAATATCGCCTAAAAAACGGCTCGGATAATCGTGTCCGAAATCGTAGAAGTAAGCTTTTACGGGGATTTTCAGCTTCTGC
>DATHTS010000448.1:0-2770 GCA_035462935.1 Pyrinomonadaceae bacterium | reverse complement strand
ATCTGGTTTCCGACGAAGCCGGCGAAGCGATGAAACCGGACGGCAGAAATCGCCGCCCGCCGAAAGATCGCTGTAACGCTCTTTTGTCTTACGGCTATTCCCTGCTTTTAAAAGATATAACCAACGCGATTTTGGTCGTCGGTCTCGATCCGAGTCTCGGCTTTTATCACACGCCACGCTCGCAAGCCGCTCCCCTGGTATTGGATTTAATGGAAATTTTCCGTGTTACGTTGGTTGATCTGCCGGTTATCGCTTCGATCAACCGCCGACAATGGGACGAATCGGAAGATTTTGCGATTGCCGGACGGCAGGTTTGGCTGTCGGATTCGGGACGCAAAAAATTCATCCAGATTTACGAACGAAGAAAAGCGGATCAATGGAAACATCCGGTTATCGGCTACTCGCTTTCGTATGCAAGGCATTTGGAATTGGAAGTCCGTCTTTTGGAAAAAGAATGGACGGATAAACTTTCTTCGACTGAAACAAACCTTGAACCGAAAGGGCTTTTTGCGCGAACGCGCTTGAGATAGAAATTATGGCTGAAAAACATTGGTATGTAATCTGTTATGACATCACCGAACCGAAGCGTGGGAAAAAGGTTTATACTCGCTTGCAAGGTTACGGCAGACGGCTTCAATACTCTATATTTCGTTGCCGTTTAACCAAAATCGAAGTCGAAAAATTGCGTTGGGAATTAGAGAAAGAATTGTCAAAAGATGATAAACTTCTAATTCTGAATGTCTGCGAAAGATGCGAAAATAAAACAGTTTCTCTAAATCGTCCTGAATCATGGATACAGGAGGACAAAACGTTTGATTTTGCCTAAGCCAAAAAATTTTCGGCAGAAATCAATTTCAAGTATCTTCGAGTGTTTCAGACAAGTTCTTTGACAATTGAAGATAAGATATTTGTTTTGAGAAAATTAAACGAAAAGCTAGCCCCAAAAGTGCTTGAGTATAAAATAAAAGCAGTAAAATCAATAAATTGAGAAAGGAGGAAAAAGCATTATGCAGACAAGTTTGGTAAAAAATAGGCAATTTTATAAAGATGCGCGTAATGATATTTTTAAATGTTACAAAACATACGGTTAGCTATCACGCAGTGAAAATTCCATTGATGCTCAAAAGCGTTTAGCACCTTTTCAGCGCGTTACCGAAACTCATTAACCTATGGTGAAAATTCCATTGATGCTCAAAAGCGTTTAGCACAAGTGAGGGAGTAAAAATGTTAAATGCAGGCTTAAAAAAAATAATTCTAATCGGGTCATCTGGTCATTAAAGGGTCGTAATTGATAGTCGTTTTAGAAAAAATCCCTGTAAAAATTCTTAATCATTTTATTATCGGCATTAAATCATTCCAGCGGAAAGCTACATCATCGGAAACTTTATAAGCAACTCCAAGTTTTTCAAAATATCGCTCGGCGCAGCGAATCTTCCAGCCTTCGCGTTCAAAGCGGAGTTTATCAATTTTAGTTGTGCCTTTGGTTTCAACGATTATTTCGAGTTTGTAGTTTCCGTCTTCGGCTTCGCGGATAATTCCCCAATCCGGGTTGTAATCTTTAATTATGGAGGGAAAGTTTAATCTGAATTTTGGCGGAAACTTAAAATAAAGGATGACGTTTGCAGATTTGCGAAGATGAGTAGCGACAAATCTTGATTCGACTTCCGAATCAATCTGCATTTTATCATAAAGACCGCTCGCGCAAGCGTCAGTTAATTCACGCTGCGGTTTCGGCTCTTCTTTCGGGAAGAGTTCGTTTAAGTCAAAAGCACTTTCAGATGAAACTGTAAATTCAACGTTGTTTGCGACGTGAATGGCAAGCACGTCACGGACGGCTTCGATAAATTTATCGGCGAAGCCTTCAGGATTGCGGAAAAGAACTTGCTGAATTTTTTCGGGCAATCGAAAAAAGATTTTGTTCAAAGTCTTGCGAGTCAGATGTGTTTCTTTCACCGCGCGACCGATGAAGTCAAAGACGGGAAACTGCGCTTCGTGAGCATTTTTGACTTCGGCGACGGTCGGTTTTTGCAGGGCGGAGATGTCGAGATGAATTTCTTGGTAGCACGTCAAAATTTCTTCGTTCGTGAAGACGACTTTTTCCGCGCCCGGCTCTTCAATAATTTCCATTACTTTGAAATCGCGTAAGGCATTATCATTTAGCGCCCGGTCAAGTTTAGTGCCGATTTGCGCGGGTAATGCGTCAACCCGCTTTGCACCGTCAGAAGTTTTTCTCTCCACGACAATATGCGCCGTGCCGCCCTTAACTTTTTCGAGTTTTAGGTTGTATGTTGAAAGCACGAAACGTCCTTTTGTAATAACGATTTTCGATTCTGGAAAGTTAACGCCCTGGAGTTTTCGCACCGCTTCGTCAATGAGTTTTTCAGTATCAATTTTAATTTTGTAACTCGCCTTTTTTGACAGTTTTTCCCAAAAGACCTGAAAATCCGCGCTGTTGAAAAGATTATCGTTGCGAGTAACGGTTGACTTTCTGCCTTTCGTCGGTTTAGGCGGTGCTTTTTCGCCTGTTTCCTCATATTCATTTTGAAGTTTCTCAACAAAATCCTGATAACTTTCGTTGGCGACTACGCGCAGGACATTGACGTAATCGTCGAAAACGCGCTCGCCGTTTTGATTGACCGATAGGCGCAACCCCCGTCCGATCTCCTGACGTTTTTTGATGTCGGAAACACTTTGGTTGAGTGTGCAGATTTGAAAGACGTTCGGATTGTCCCAGCATTCGCCCACGGAGGAAAGAGCGAAAAAAAAGCAG
>DATHTS010000447.1:0-3307 GCA_035462935.1 Pyrinomonadaceae bacterium | reverse complement strand
GGTTTCGCGCTTTTGTCTTTGACGCTGCTCGCCGTATTTTTCTTCTCGCACCAGAGAGTCTGGGCGGCGCTGGAAGAAACTTCCGAGAACGAATTTAACGTCATTGTCGCAGGCAATACGAATCGAAACCAAAGCGGCTTTGACGAGAAATTCAAACGCTTTATCAAAAATTTGCGCGAGCAAAATCAGGAGTCTTAAAATTTTATGAGTCAAGAAATATTGCAGCCACCTATTTTAATTTCGGATGAAGCGGACGAGCAGAAAGCCGTCGTTTCGTCGTGGCAATCATACATTCCGTTTGTGCTGGCGATGCTCGGATCGTTCGCTTTGGTGGGCTTGAGAATAAGCGTCGGAGGCGAAAAATTTATCTCAGACGGCGCGTTGATGATGCTCGCGCTCGCCGCTTATTGCGCGGCTGCCGTGTTTTATCTGACGAATCTCTACGCGCCGTCGAATTTTGCGGAGCGTTTGGGAATGTGGAGCGCGACGCTCGGCGTTTTTTTCAATCTTTCGAGCTGGCTCGTCCGATGGGTTGCCGCCCACGACCGCGAAGTTGAGATTTTTCTCAAACAGGGACGCGATCTGGCGGAATTGCCCTGGCTTTTTCGTTACATTCCTTTTGCGAATCTTTACGATTTAAGTCTGGCATTCGCTTTCGGCGCGGGCGTGACGACGCTCCTGGTAATGCGGCACAAACAATTTCAAATAATCGCCGCGCTGTCGCTCCCGCTCGCCGCGATTATTCTGGTTTTGGCGCGTTTTATCGGCGATCAGTTTATAGATTTGCCGCCCGTTCTCGATTCCTACTGGCGACCGATTCACGTCGGCATTGCCAGCCTGAGCTACGGCGTCGCGCTCGTCTGTTTCGCGGTGGCGGTTTTGTATCTGTTGAAGGACGGAATGAAAGTCGAAACGATGGGAATCTGGACGAGCGTCTTCGCGCTTTCCGTTTTCGCCACAATCAGCAAATTCAGTGTCTTCGCGCCAAGCACGTTCGGGATTTACACGGCTTCGACATTTATGGGCGAATCAAGATTTTCTCTCGCCCTGCGAGCCGATGTTCCTTATGTCGGCTGGCTTCTGGTCGGCGCTGCCGCGCTGCTTTTAGGCGCGATTGCCACGCACTGGATTTATCTTTCCAAAGGAGACGAAAAGGCGAGAACAATCGGTCATCGCCTGTTGCAACTCGCTTTAGTCGCGCAAGCCGCCGGAATAGCAATGCTGGTTTATCAAATCAAAAATATCCAAAACGTTCTGGCTTACATAAATCCCGCGCAATACGAACGTTTCGCCGTTTGGATGCTTCAGCAGGAACAAGTCCCGCAGCAGCAGATTAATCAGATTCCTTCGGCACAGCTTTACACAATGGCGAACCAATGGGTTCAGCAAAACGGCTCCCAGCTTCATTTGAGCTTAAATGCCAATCCGGTCGAGCTTGCCGCGCTGATAACGGCTTTTACCGGCACGTTTTTCATCGTTCTTTTCAGCTTCAAAACCGAAAAGTTTCGCGTCGCTCTTCCGAAAGCGGAAACTCTGGACGGATTGATGTATAAACTCGCGGGAATGGCTTTCGCCGGTCTCGCTTTGCTTCTGATTACGGGCGCTGTTTGGGCAAACGAATCGTGGGGACGCTCTTGGGGCTGGGACGCGAAAGAAGTCGGAGCGCTGGTCGCATGGCTGACTTACGCCGGATTTCTACATTCGAGAATCGCCCGCGGCTGGCAAGGTCGCCGCTCGGCTTATTTCGCAATCGTCGCGTTTCTTTTTGTGATTTTCACCTATTTGGGAGTAAGCTATCTGCTGCCGGGACTGCATTCTTACGCGTAGAAATCTGTTAGTTGTCAGTTGTTCGTTGATAGTCGAAAAAAACAACGAACAACTAACAACTAACCATGAACAAAAATATGACTAAAGAAAATTTTCTCTTCGGAATAATAGGTTTGCTTTTAGGTTTAATCATCGGATTTATGTTTGCAAATTCGGTCAATCAAAGCGCGGCAACGCCCGTTGCTTCTATGACGAATCAGCCGGGAATGAATCCGAATGCGCCGTTGCCGCCCGGACATCCCGAAGTATCGAATCAGCAGGCGGAAAATATGCCCGAAGTTCAAGCCGCGATTGATAAAGCCAAACAGGAGCCGGAAAACTTCGACGCGCAGATAAAAGCTGCCGAAATGTATTATCAAATCGGACGCTTCAACGGGGCGATTGAATTTCTGGAAAAGGCGAATAAAATAAAGCCGGAAGATTACGACACAATCGTAAATCTCGGCAATGCCTATTTCGACGCTAACCGCTACGAGGAAGCCGAGAAATGGTATATGACGGCGCTTGCCAAAAATCCCGATAACATAAACGTCCGCACCGATATGGGACTGACGTTTATCTTCCGCCAGCCGCCAAACTACGACCGCGCTGTTCAGGAATTTCAACGCTCGCTCGAAAAAGACCCGAACCATTCGCAGACGCTGCAAAATCTAACTGTCGCTTATACAAAAAAGGGCGACTTGGAGAATGCGAAATCCACACTCGCGCGGCTTGAAAGCGCGGATGGAAAAAATTCGACGATTCCTAAGCTTCGTGAGGAAATTCAGAAGTTGAAAACTAAATAACGTAGAAGTAACGCCGCCATCTTTGCAGAGTTACTTTTTTAGAAATTATCATTGTATGTGAGGTCAGAACCGTCTGCGTAAGCGGGCGGTTTTTCTTCAACAAGGATTACCCGCCTGCTTACGCAGGCGGTTCTGACTTATCGCTCCTCTGGAACGGCAATTGCTAAAATTAGCAATTGTGAAAGCCCAAATTTTATACAAACCGTCTGCGGTCGAAAATCGCCCTTTATCCTTTTCGGAATTGGAAAAGCCGCAGCCGAAGGCGAACGAAATCCTGCTTCGCGTCAGCGCGTGCGGCATTTGCCAAACTGATTTGCACGTCGTCGAGGGAGAACTGCCGGTTCGCCGCTCGAACGTTATTCCGGGGCATCAGATTGTCGGGAAAATCGAAAAAATAGGTGAAAGCGTTACAAATTTTTCGATTGGAGAACGAATCGGCGTTGCGTGGCTTCACAAGACCTGCGGCGAGTGCCGTTATTGCCTGCGGAAAAAAGAAAATCTCTGCGAAAACGCGGAATTTACCGGCTGGACACAAAACGGAGGGTTTGCCGAATATGCGATTGCTCCGGCGGATTTTGTTTATCCGCTGCCGGAAAACTTTTACGATTTGCAAGCCGCGCCGCTTCTCTGCGCCGGAATTATCGGCTACCGGGCTTTAAAGCTGGCGAAATTAACAAAAAAAGAATGGAAGGGAG
>DATHTS010000446.1:0-11440 GCA_035462935.1 Pyrinomonadaceae bacterium | reverse complement strand
CGAGGCGGCGAAAAATGCGGCAAAACGCTGGCGGCTAACGCCTGCGCCGCGCAGCGCTGAAATTCTTTACCGCTTGGGCGAAAATCTGACGAGAAACAAAGACCGTTTCACCCGCGATATGACGCGGGAAATGGGCAAAGTTTTGAAGGAAGCGGGCGGCGACGTTCAGGAAGCGATTGACTGCACGTATTACACGGCTGGCGAAGGTCGCAGGCTGCACGGTTTTACGACTCCGGCGGAAATGCCCGATAAATTTGCGATGTGCGTGCGTCAGCCGGTCGGGATTTGCGGGCTTATCACGCCGTTTAATTTCCCGATGGCAATTCCTTCTTGGAAATTGATTCCGGCGCTTGTCTGCGGAAACACGGTCGTTCTCAAATCGGGCGAAGACGTTCCTTTGTCGGCTTTAAATTTAATTAAATCCTGCGAGGAAGCGGGAATTCCGGCGGGCGTAGTCAATCTCATCAACGGCGACGGCGGAGAAGTCGGACCGCCGCTGGTCGAACATAAAGACGTGCGCCTGATTTCTTTCACAGGCTCGACCGAAACTGGCAGAGTCATTGCTGAACAATGCGCCAATTTAAATAAAATCGTCTCGCTGGAAATGGGCGGCAAAAACGCGATTATCGTGATGGACGACGCCGATATTGACAACGCCGTCGAAGGCTCGCTCTGGGGCGCGTTCGGAACTTCCGGGCAGAGATGCACGGCTTCTTCGCGTCTGGTCGTTCACAAAAAAGTTTATAAAAAATTCTCGGAAAAATTAGTCGAACGGGTGAAAAAACTTCGCGTCGGCGACGGCTTGGATGAAAAAACCGAAGTCGGACCCGTCATCAATCAAGCCGCGATGGACAAGATTTTAAGCTATATCGAAATCGGGCAAAAAGAAGACCGGGCTAAGCTCGCCTGCGGCGGAAACCGTCTGACAAAAGGCGAATACAAAAACGGTTATTTTATCGAACCGACCGTTTTCACAGATGTTAAACCGGGAATGCGAATCGAGCAGGAAGAAATTTTCGGACCCGTTACGTGCGTTATTCCGTTTTCAACTCTGGAAGAAGCGATTGACATCGTAAACGGCACCAGATACGGCTTGTCGTCGGCGATTTACACGCAGGACGTAAATCAGGCGTTTCACGCGATGCAGGAGCTTTACACCGGAATCTGCTACATCAATTCGGCAACCATCGGCGCGGAAGTCCATCTCCCGTTCGGCGGCACAAAAGCCACCGGCAACGGACACCGCGAAGCCGGAACACAGGTTTTGGATATTTTCTCGGAATGGAAATCAATTTACGTGGATTATTCGGGCAAATTGCAGAAGGCGCAGATTGATTTGGTGGAAATTTAAGGAGATGTCAGATACTAGATGCTAGATGTCAGTAAAGAATGTTGATTTTGCTTTGGGCAACAGTTTTATATTACGCTTCTTATGCTAACATCTGACATCTAGCATCTGACATCTTCCGTTCTATGAATGAGGATAAGCAAATTAAAAGCCATCGGGATTTAATTGCGTGGCAAAAGGCAATGAATCTAACTGTTGAGATTTACCGAATAACAAAAAATTTTCCGAAAGATGAGTTATATGCGCTAACTTCTCAGATACGTAGGTGTTCGGCATCTATTGCGGCTAATATAGCTGAGGGTCAGGGAAGAAGATTAAGCGGAGAATTCAATCAATTTCTAGGAAACGCAAGAGGTTCACTCTTAGAATTAGATACACACATTGAATTAGCTTTTCGAGTCGGTTATATTAACGAGAAGCAACACAATAATTTACAGGAGAAAATTAACGAAGTCGGACGAATTTTGAATGGACTGATGCGTTCAATAAATTGCTGAACTGACATCTGACATCTGACATCTGACATCTAAAAAATTTATATGAAAATCGGACTACCGAAGGAAATAAAAGATAACGAATATCGTGTCGGATTAACTCCGGCAGGTGTGCAGGCATTGAGCGATGCGGGGCATGATTTGTATGTCGAGAGAAGCGCGGGCGAAGGCTCCGGGTTTGCCGACGAGCAGTATGAGCAAGCCGGCGCGACCATTTTAGATACGGCGGATAATGTTTGGGAAACCGGCGATATGATCGTTAAGGTCAAAGAGCCGATTGCGCCGGAATATCCGCGGATGCGTGAAAATCAACTGCTTTTCACATACTTGCATCTCGCGCCGGAATTTGAATTGACCAAGCAAATGATGGAGCGCAAGGTGACGGGCGTGGCTTATGAAACGATTACCGACCGCCAAGGACGCCTGCCGCTTTTGACGCCGATGTCGGAAGTTGCGGGCAGAATGTCGGTGCAGGTCGGCGCGACTTATCTGGAAAAAATGAACGGCGGGCGCGGTATTCTTTTGGGCGGCGTTCCGGGCGTTCCGGCGGCGAGCGTCGTCATTATCGGCGGCGGCATCGTCGGCACGGAAGCGGCGAAAATGGCGGTCGGGCTGGGAGCGCACGTTACAATTATTGACAAAAATCTCGACCGTCTGCGCGAATTGGACGACATCTTTTTGTCGAAAGTTCAAACGCTCGCTTCTTCGCGCTACGCGATTGAAGAAGCGATTTCGCATGCCGATTTGGTTATCGGCGCGGTTTTGGTCGTCGGCGCTGCGGCTCCGAAACTCGTAACCCGCGATATGCTGAAACTCATTCCGAACGGCGCGGTTTTGGTTGACGTAGCGGTTGATCAGGGCGGCTGTTTTGAAACGACTCGTCCGACGACGCATTCGAACCCGACTTATTATGAAGAAGGCGTTCTGCATTACTGCGTGGCGAATATGCCGGGCGCGGTTCCCAGAACTTCGACGTTTGCGCTGACCAACGCGACTTTGCCTTACGCTTTGGAGCTCGCCAACAAAGGTTTTGAAGCGGCGATCAAAGCCGACAAAGGTTTAGCCGAAGGCGTCAACACCTACGCCGGAAAACTGACCTATCAAGCGGTTGCCGAATCGCAAAGATTGGAATACACGCCGCTTGGTAGCTTAATTGACGGAATTGCGGCGAGCGCGAACAAGTAATTGAGAAGTGAGAGGTGAGAAGTGAGAGGTGAGAAGTGTTATTTTATTTCTCACCTCTCATTTCTCACCTCTCATTTTTTTGTTTATGGCGATTAGAAAAATTACCGAATATCCCGAAAAAGTTTTGGCTGAGGTCGGTAAACCCGTTACCGAATTTGACGAGGAATTGGAAAAGCTCGTCGCGGATATGTTTGAGACGATGTATGACGCGGAAGGCGTCGGGCTGGCAGCGCCGCAAATCGGTTTGAATCTGCGGCTTTTTGTGATGGATTGCGAAGGCATCAAGCTCGTCGCGGCAAATCCCGAAATCGTTCACACAGAAGGCGAGCAAAGCGGGCAGGAAGGCTGTCTTTCGGTCGGCAAAGTTCCGGCGGTCGTTATCCGCCCGGAAAAAGCTCGGCTTCGGGCGCAGGATGAAAAAGGCGAATGGTTCGAGCGCGAGGCTACCGGCTATGCCGCCCGCGCCTTTCTGCACGAAACTGACCATTGCGACGGCAAGCTTTTTATTGACCATCTGCCGAAAATGCGGCGCGATATGATTATCAAGAGATTTCAGAAAGAGAAAAGATGGCGTTGAAATTTTTTGATTTATAGAATAAATACTTACGCAATTTGCAGATTAAAGCCGTCGAAGACGGCGAAAGCATAAAGCCCCGTGCGCAAGCGCGGGGTAAATTGAAAAACACACGACAAAGCTCTTGAAAAGAGCGACAGGTGTTTAATGTTTACGCTCTGTCGCCCGCTTTCGCGGGCTTCGACCTTCGGGTTGGCGCTAACCCCGCGCTGGCGCACGGGGCTTTATGCTGACACCTGCATTCGCGGGTTAAAATAAATATTTACGATTATGAATAAGGAATGTCCAATTTGCGATGGTCAACTTATTGATGAGAAAATCTCCAAAACGTTCAAACGTTACGGACAAGAATTTACTTATCAAAATATCCAAGCAGAAGTTTGTCTGAAATGCGGTGAAAGATTTTTAGACGGTCCCACAATTACCAACATCGAACGCGAAATCAGAGAAAAAGTCGTTGAAAAAGCTGTCTAAACTTCCAATTAAAACCGCTATTCTCTCTTTGTTTTAATTGACAAAAGCAAACCCGCCGAACAAATCGAAATCACCGCGCTGAACAAAAACGCCGTCGCCGCGCCGAACTGCGTCCAAAGCGCGCCGAAAAGCAGGGAAGCGGGCAGGACAGTAACGCTGAAAGCCAGATTGTAAAAGCCGAAAGCCGTGCCGCGTTTTTCCGGTTCGACCAAATCAGTCACGAGCGCTTTTTCCGCGCCTTCCGTGAAGCCGAAATACGCGCCGTAAATTATAAACAAAATCCACGCCTGCCACTCGGTTTCGACAAAAGCGAACCCGGCGTAAACCAGCGCATAGATAACCCAGCCCGAAACGATCATCGTCTTGCGCCCGATTCTATCGGAAAGGTCGCCGCCGATGAGCGAGAAAACGACTTTGCTGAAATGCAGAGACATCCACAAAAGCGGCAAAATGGCGGGCGCGATTCCGGCTTGCTCGGCTCGCAGTAATAGAAATGCGTCGGTCGAGTTTGAAAGCGTGAAGAGCGCGAGGACAAGCAGGAAGCGTTTGAAATTGCCGTCAAATTCTTTGAGCGAAAGCTTTATCGGCGTGATGTTCGCTTGTTCGGCGTGATGCTCGTGTTTTTTCTCTTTGACGAAAAAGACGATGACGAACAAGCCGAGCGCGACGGGAATCGAGGCGAAAAGAAAAACCTGCCGGTAATCCCGCGCGGTCGGTTCATTCGGGTCGGAAGCGAAATATGAGAGCAAAATAAAAGCCGCGATAGGACCGAAAACCGCGCCGAGATGGTCGGCGGCACGATTAAAGCCGAACGCCAGCCCGCGTTTTTCCGGCGGAACGGAATCAGCCAGAAGCGCGTCGCGCGGCGCTCCGCGAATGCCTTTGCCGACGCGGTCGGTTACGCGCACGAAAAGAACGTGCTGCCAGGTTGTAGCAAACGCCAGCAACGGGCGCGTCAGGCTAGCCAGCGAATAGCCGATAAAAACCGGAAGTTTGCGGCGGTTGAATTTATCGCTGAGATAGCCGGAAAAGAGCTTCAAAATTGAGGCGACCGTTTCGGCAAATCCTTCGATAAGACCGATGATAAAAGGCGACGCGCCGAGCGTCAGGGCAAGAAAAGCCGGAAGAAGCGGGTAGATTATCTCACTCGAGGTGTCGTTCAGAAAACTGACCAGACTGAGGGCGAGAACGTTTGGCGAGAGATTTCGGTAGCGTTGAAAAAAGCGCGTTTTCCGGCTGGGCATCGGTTAGGTTTATCGTTTTTTATTAGTTGCGGCGGGGCGTTTGTCCTGCTTTTCACCGCCGCCGAACCACCACAGCGAAGCGCCGCCGACAACGGCAATCAGCAGAATCAGCGCGACAATCGCGGCGCGAATCGCCATTTTTACGGCGCGTTTCAACACGAAAAACGTGATAGCCGCCACCGCTATCAAAAAAAGAACAAAAATTATCGCCGCTATTTCCATAAATTAATCCCCTTTTTCTGTCAGAGCTTTTTCGATTTCGTCCAAATCTTTTTCCGATAAAGATTCGGTTTGCGCGGGCAAACTGAACTCTTCATCCGCCCAAGCGCCAAAGTCCAGCAATTTACACCGCTCGGAACAAAACGGGCGAAATTCATTGCCCGAATACTCGGTTTCACGCTTGCAGGTGGGACATTTTACTTTCGGCATATCGAAAAACAGATTATCACAATTGAAAGGCGATGAAAAAACTAACCTGAAGAAGTATTTGAAAGGCGGTTGGCTAAAAAATTGAGGACGGAAATATTAAGGGGATTGATTATTCTCTGATTTCAGGTAAAATATTAAAGTTTTTATTTTTTACCAAGGGGTGACCATGAAAGTAAGCAACTATTTTCGTTTGAGAAATTTATTTTGTATTTTTTGCCAAATCCTGATTCTTTTAAGTCTTGCCAGTGCCGGTTTTTCACAGGAAACAAATCCTTCAATTAACGGAATAATTAATGAGGAAAACAATTCTGATGAGAAAACGTCTGTTTTGAAAAAATTTGAAAATCCGGGAGTTAAATTGAACGGCGAACCGCAAATTGATTTTGAACTTGATTTGAAAAAATCACAAAAATTTATTCCACCGCGTTATTTTGTCGAAGAAGAAACAGAAAAGAAAACAGAAAAGATAGAAGAAGTTCGGGAATCCCGAAGGCAAAGAGAGTTCGGCTGGCGAATTCCGCGCGGCGCGATTGAATATGGAGGGGAATTCGGGTTTGCGCCGAATATCGCGCTCTGGATGAGCGGACCGAAGCCTTGGGACATCAGCGGGCATAAACAGCTTGTAGCTTCCGTGCGCTGGGGCAGAATCTTAGGCACGAAGGGACTCGTTACCTTTAGTTACGCCTTTGAGGTTGCTCCGATTTCGCTGGCAATCGGCAATGAAGTCGTGAACAAAAATTTCACGCCGGGCTCGACGACCGAGCCGCCGACTAAACGCGAAACAACTTACGGATTTCACATCAATCCGGCGAGCTTTCGTTTTATCTTTTTCCCGAAATATCGTCTGCGACCGTTTCTCGGTTCGGGAATCGGACCCGCGTTTCACTTGAAAACAGTGCCGATACCAGCCGGGTCGAAATGGAATCTGATGATTGATATGCAAGGCGGCTTGCAGTATATGCTGTCGGAAACGCGCGCGATACAGTTCGGCTACCGTTATTATCATTTGTCTAATATGTATTTGTCGGACTACAATCCGGGCTATAACACGAATGTTTATTTTTTCGGGTATTCGATCTTTAAAAAGTGATCAGAGAGTTTCAAAAAATCGCGCCGAAAATCCACGAAACGGCTTTTATCGCCGAAACCGCCATTGTTATCGGCGATGTTGAAATCGGAGAAAATTCAAGCGTCTGGTATGGCTCGATCCTGCGCGGCGATGTGAATTACATTCGCGTCGGAGCAAGAACTAACATACAGGACGCTTGTATTTTGCACGTCAGCGCGAAAACGCATCCGACAGTTTTAGAAGATGAAGTCACGCTCGGACACCGCGTAACGCTGCACGGCTGTTACGTCGAAACGGGTTGTTTAATCGGCATCGGCGCGATTGTGATGGACGGCGCGCGCGTCGGCAGAAACTCTTTAATCGGCGCGGGAAGTCTGGTTACGCCGAACACGCAGATTCCGCCGCGCTCGCTTGTTTTAGGCGCTCCGGCGAGAGTTAAGCGCGAGCTTTCCGATGAAGAGATTAAGGATTTGAGTAAATTCTGGCAGAATTACGTTTCTTACAGCCAAATTTATAAAAATGATATGCTGTTAGATATTCTTTAGAATTACGAGTAATGGGAAAAAGGGGAATGCTTGGGAATTGGAAATTTACGAAAAGTATAATTTTTATTTTATGCATTTTTGCGCTTTCAACTTCGGCTCAAACAATAGAGAAAGTGAATCATTCGGAAATTTCCAGGGTTGATTCCGCCAAACGGGAGGAATCAGCTTCAAAAAAAGATAATGCTTCGGATGAAAATTTAGAAAAAGGCGATGCTGCGGGAAAGGCTTCCGTCGAGGAAAAATCTGAAACTTCCCCTGTTTCAAAAGACAAAGATTCCGCGCCTCCCGTAGAAAACTACAAGCTGCGGCGCGGCGAAAAAGAATTTGCCATAGATATAAACATCTCGCCTTTTAATCCGAGCAATTTCGCCGGTCCCAAAGAATACGACGTTTACGGGCGCAGACTTATTTCGACGAGCTTTCGATTCGGGCGCGTTATCGGCACGAAAAGCTTGATAACCTACGAATACCTGTTTGAAGTAAAGCCGTTTGCCATTTTCCTTAATAACGAGGTTAAAAACACCGAATACAATCCAGCTTCAAATCAAGCAAAGAAAATGAAGCAAACAATCCGCGAGACGAGTTACGGCATCGGCATTCAGCCCGCGAACTTCCGGTTTATCTTCTTTCCCGAAAGGCGTCTGCGCCCGTTTGCCCAAGCCGGTGTGGGAATTTTAATTACCAATAAAGCCATTCCCGTGCCCTACAGCCGCAATTTAAACTTTACCGGAGATTTCGGCGGCGGCATACAGTATTTTATGTCCCGGAAACGCGCCGTATCGTTCGGCTATCGCTATTTTCACATTTCAAACGGCAATATCGGCGGAAAAGCAAATAATCCCGGCTATAACGCGAATAGTTTCTACGTCAGTTTTTCAACTTTTCAGAGATGAATATTTGTCTCATAAACAAAGAAATATGGATTATTAACAAAGCCGAAAAAAACCTTCAAATACGGCATTTTAGCGCTTCCCATTTATTGGGGTTTTGCTTTCTTTCTTTTTAGAGCAGATTTCAGTAATTAGAAATACAGGATAATTCGGAATAAGTGATAGGTGATAAGTGATAAGTGATAAGAAACCTTTCACGTATCCCTTGTCACTTATTCCGAATTATGGATTTAATTCTTTTTCTTTCTCATAGCACAGGTTAAACGCCTCATCAAAGGTTAGATTTTGACCGAATATTTTTATTTCGTATTGCTTCCCCGTTTTATCGCCGGTCTTTCTTCCAACAACGCGCCACAAGCCGCTCTTGTCGCCCGGAACCCTGTTTGAAAAACCCTGCATAGGTTCAAAGATTATCTCCCAATGAAATTCATCAAGCATAAACAAAATTAAATTGCAGCTAAATGCCGCTTTTGGTTTTTGTGTTTTCAATGGGGGTTATTTATACAGTGAGAAAAGCAAGGGGAATAATACACAGTTTTTCTATCTTTGAAGAAAATTTCCGCAAAATCAAAAAAGCCCGCGAATCAGTTCTTTCTGAAATTCGCGGGCTTTTTTATTGAACTAAAAAACTTTTAGTTGGAAGAAATCTGGATAAGCGGATTCTGCTCGTTCAAAGGTTTTGCACTTTTGCCTTCGCGCCGCAAAATCTCTACTTCCTTAACAAATTCTTCGACAATATCTTCGCCGGAAACTCTCCGCATCGGGACGCCGTTTTTGAAAATCATTCCGACGTTTCTGCCGAATGTAATGCCAAGCTGAGAATCGTGCGCTTCGCCGGGACCATTGACGGCGCAGCCCATAATCGAAAGGTGAAGCGGTTCTTCGACGTGCGCCAAACGTCTTTCGACTTCCGTAACGATTTCGACAAAATTATCAATGTCGAGCCTTCCGCAGGTCGGGCATGCGACGACCGTTACGCCGCGGTTTCTAAGCTCTAAACTTTTGAGAATTTCCCAAGCCACGCGCACTTCTTCGTGCGGTTCGGCTGCGAGGCTGACGCGAATCGTATCTCCGATCCCTTCGTGAAGCAGAATTCCCAGTCCAATGGCTGATTTTATCGTGCCGCCGAAAGGCGTTCCGGCTTCCGTGACGCCGAGATGAAGCGGGTAATCAACCTTTTCAGCCATCAGCCGATACGCGGCGACCATTCGGTTTACGTCAGAGGCTTTCAGGGAAATCACAATATCGGAAAAGCCCAATTCTTCCAAAATCCGAACGTGGCGCATTCCTGATTCGACCATCGCTTCGGGCGTTGCAGTGCCGTATTTTTTCAGCAAATCTTTTTCCAGAGAACCGCCGTTGACGCCGATTCGGATCGGAACTTTTTGCGCTTCGGCGGCGCGGACAACTTCACGAACGCGGTCAATCGAGCCGATATTGCCGGGATTTATTCTGAGTTTATCAATTCCGGCTTCGAGCGCCATTAAAGCCAGCTTGTAATGAAAATGAATATCTGCAACGAGCGGAACATCAGTGCGCTTGCGAATCTTTTTCATTGCGAGAGCCGCTTCGGGGTCAGGAACGGCGATGCGGACGATTTCGCATCCGGCTTCGACCATTTCCTCGATCTGCTTTATTGTGCCGTCAACATCGGTCGTGTCGGTTTTTGTCATTGATTGGACAACAACCGGCGCGCCTCCGCCGATTTGGATGTCGCGCACCATTACCGCTTTTGAAACTCTTTTCATATCAAGAATATGCCCGCGAAATACACGGAATATACGAAAAATAAAGCAACTGATTTTGTTTTCTTTTTCGCGCTTTTCGCGTGTTTCGCGGGCAGTAAAATTACTTCTGCGTAGCGTTTGCCGCCGGCTGCTCCTGCGTGCCGAAGCTCGACGCAATCCTTGAAAAATCAAGGAAAAACGTGAAAACCATCAACAGCAAGATGATCGCCAAACCGGCAAGCTGAATTTTTTCTTTTATCGCCATCGAAAGCGTCAAACCGAAAAGCCCCAGAAATCCTTCAATCGCCAGAACTGCAATCTGCCCGCCGTCGAGCAGCGGAATCGGCAGCAAATTAAAAATGCCCAAGCTCAGGCTGATCGCCATTAAAATATAGAAAATGCCGCTCCAGCCTGCCGTCTGCGCGGCTTGCGCGGATTGCTGGAAAATGCCAACCGGACCCGCCACGCCGGAATCACGCGCCGAGCGCTGTCCGGTAAAAACCTGCCCCAAAACCGTTCCGGTTAATCGCAAAACTTCATAATTTGCGCTGAAAGCGTGATTTGCCGCCGTCGAAAGCGTCGCCGGTTCGAGCGGAAGCACAGGGCGAGAATAACCGAAACCGAGTCTTTCTCTGCCGTCGGACAGTTTTCTGACCTGCGCGGTCAATTCCTGTCTTTGCCCGTCGCGCTCAATCGTTAAACGCATGGGCTGATCTTTACCCGCTTGCACCAGATCGCCGACCTGCTGCATATTCCGCAGATTCGTGCCGTTTATCGCTACTATCCTATCGCCCGATTTCATTCCGGCTTCCTCTGCCGGCGTGTTCGGCTCGACAGTGCCGACAATTACCGGCGACGCGCCCATATCCGGTTCGATGTCCAAAATGCCGACTTCCTGTCCGCCGGAAATCATTTCTTTTCGCGGAACAATTTCCGTTTGAATGAACTGCCCGCTTCTTTCGACTGTTACGGGAACGGGCTTTTCGGGCGAAATCGCGGCGTCAAGCTGAATTCTGCGCCAGGTCGGGCTCTCGACATTATTAAACGCGACAATCCTATCACCCGGCTTAAATCCGGCTTGCTCGGCGCTGCTTCCGGCTTTGACAACGCCGATAATCGGCGCGGGCATTGACGGCACGCCGTAAAGCATTGCTCCGATAAAAGGAATTGACAGAGCCAGCACGATGTTCATAAACGGTCCGCCGATCATTACCAGAAACTTCTGCCAGCGCGGGCGCAACTCGTAAAGTTCCGATTCGGGAACTTTTTCGCCCTCCGATTCACCGCCTTCGAGCGCGGCGGTCGCCTCGTCGCCGTAAAGTTTGACATAAGCGCCCAAAGGAATCGCGCTGATTCGATAATCGGTATGCCCGCGTTTAAATCCCCAAATTCTCGGACCCAAGCCGAAGAACGAATAGGCTTCGACGCGCATCCCGAAAAACTTTGCCACTAAAAAATGAC
>DATHTS010000445.1:0-1844 GCA_035462935.1 Pyrinomonadaceae bacterium | reverse complement strand
AGATGCCGTTCGAAGAAAAAGAACCGGAAATGCCGGAAGATAAATCGCCTTTCGAAACCGTTATCGTTTCTCCGTCCCGAAAAAGAGATCAAAACAGGCTTTTTATGGTCGGCATAATCGGAGCGATTATCGTCGCTTTCGGATTGCTTTTTTTGTTGATAAACAGCCTATCAAAAACGCCTTTCGATTATTTCGAGCAGGGAGCAAATTGCGCCGCACAGCAAGATTACGATTGCGCCGTTAAAAATTACGACGAAGCAATCGCGGCAAAACCGGATTTTGCTGAGGCTTACAAACATCGCGCCGGCGCTTTTTACGCTCAGAGCAATTTTGAAAAAGCGGTCGAGGATTACAGCCGCGCCATCGAGTTCAATCCAAACGACGCCAATTCATTTTACGGTCGCGGCGTCGCCTTCTATCATCGGGGCGAATACGACCGCGCAATTGAAGATTACACGCAGGCAGTTTCGTTAAACCCGCAGGATCACAGCTTTGTTTACAATCGCGGTTTGGCTTATTTCGACAAAGGCGATTTTGCAAAGGCAATAGAAGAATATACGACGGTGATAAAACTCAATCCGAATTATGCTGAGGCTTACAATAATCGCGGCAACGCCTTTGACGAGCAGAGAAAAAACAACCAGGCGATTGAGGATTACACCAAAGCCATCGAGCTAAAACCGGATTTCGCCCTCGCCTACAGCAATCGCGGCACATCCTACGCCCGCAAAGGCAATTACGACCGCGCCATCGAAGACCTCAGCCGCGCCCTGGAATTAGACCCGAATTTATCAACCTCGTATTTTAACCGCGCCAATATCTACTATTTGAAAAATGATTTTGAACAAGCGTTTGCCGACTACACCCGCGCCATCGAACTGAATCCGAATAATGCTCTAGCCTACAGCAATCGCGGCGTAATCCACAGCAAAAACGGCAATCACGCTCAAGCTATTGAAGATTACAGCCGCGCCATTGAATTGAACCCCCAAGACGCGCAAAGCTACTACAGCCGCGCGCTGGCTTTTGAGAGAATCGGAAATAGCGAAAGGGCGAAGGCTGATCGGCAGCGTTATGACGAGTTGAATAAAAAGCCTTAATGATTTACAAAGACTAGCTGGAAAGGATTGCATTAGAAATTTGTAAATCTTCCAATAAAAGCTAAAATAAACTTTCCAATATCTATTGTTAAAATATGGATTTACGAATAGCAAAAATTTACGGCGCTTGTAATCCCGATAGTCCTGCCACCGAACAGTTTTACGTTGATTGCAGCGAAGCGCGTGGAAATAATGTTTTTGTCGAGCAAATCAGAGACCACATTGTTTTGGCGAACGCCTCGATGCACGATTTTTCCGATGCCGACGACTTTAAATGTTTTCTCTTTACAGGGCATTCGGGCTGCGGTAAATCATCCGAGCTGAAAAAATTAGTCCGCAAATTGAGTTCTCACGCGGAAGATTCGAGATTTTACCCGATCTTTATTGACGCCAATGAGTATCTGGATAAATTTGACGTAACCATTACTGATATATTTTTGGCAATCGCTACTGAAACTGCCCATATTTTGCAGGAAGATGAAAGTATTAAACTCAAAGGCGCTTTTTTTGGGCGTGTTATAGAAAAATTAAAAGGGGTTTTTACGGATTGGGAAATCGAGAAAATGCAGATCGAGATGCCTTACGGTCTTCCGAAATTGGATATAAAAAGACTTGCAAAAGATGAATCAGCCCGAGATAAAGTAAGAAAAGCGTTAAAAGAAGATACTTATCTGCTTTTGCAGGAAATAAACAAATTGCTCACCGCCGCCAGAGAAGCGGCAAAAAACCTCGAAGCGCACGGGA
>DATHTS010000444.1:0-4349 GCA_035462935.1 Pyrinomonadaceae bacterium | reverse complement strand
TCACGATTTGCGGGCAAGTTTCGCAACTCGTATGATGTTCGAGAAAAAACTGCCCTCGGATGCGATTCGTAAAGTTACTGGACACAAGACAGCGAATGTTTTCAATCGCTATCTGAGACCGGAGGCGGAAGATTTGATACGAATGTTTCGCCCAGAATCAGATGAGACGGATTCGGTTGCCGCGGCAGTCAGAGGAGCGACGGGCGGTTGAGTTTAAATAACCGTCGCCAAAAAATCATTGACGGCTAATAGTAAGATGCGATATTACTAAATAACCGGGTTTTCTTGAGGGAAAACCCAGAAAGTTTAATAAAGAGTTTGTTCAACTGGTTAAGGCTAGTTGCTAAGTCAGTAGAGATTTCTACTGACGCGGCGACCAGCCTTTTTTAGTTTGATGAAAGCCGGGAAAATCGAAAAACCGAACCGCTTTTTTGTTTTCTGGAACAATAAAAATCAGCTATGCTTTTCACTTTTCAAAAAGTTGAAAAGAACGAAAAGAAGCTGATATACAATCACATTGAAAAGCCCGTATTTACGGGCGAACAATTAATTTTGAAACCCGCCTACAATCTATTTGCGGACTTTTTACCCCCCTCCGGGGCAAACTATCCGCAAATTGTGAAACTATAAACCGAGCGCTCCAAAGCGCCAAAAGAGGAGAGAATCCCAAGAATGTTAATGGAAATTTTAATATTTATCGCCGCCGCCCTGTTCGTTATTGCCGTCGTTGGATTTTGGTTTGCTTCTCACGCCTTAAAAACGGCTATCAGAGAAGGAAAACCGAATATTACAATCAATGTCGGTCAAACGGAGAAAACATCGTCAATCGAACAATTGACCGAACTAGCAAAAGCTATGCTGGAATTATCGCAATCGAATCTGGCTCAACAGATTGAAAGTAAAATCAAACTTCCGAAATCAACAGAAAAAGATGAGATTGATTGATTTGTTCGCCGGACCGGGAGCAATCCTATTCGGGCTTTCTATTTTGCAAAAACGCTTTTGTTTCTTCGCCGTGAGTCGTGAGCCGGGTATGCGCGTTAATACGCGAATTACCGTAAGCATTTTCATCGGAAAACCTGCCTCGGCGACGCGCCCGTTGTCGCCAGAGCGCAAGGCGTGATAATTTTAAAGCCGTAAACCGATAAAATAATGAATCAGACAAACGAACAGTTCTGGAAAATACAGGTCGAATCGAAATTCAAACCCGATGCGGAAGCGGTCATTCTGCCGGGTGATTGCCTGATAAATCTGCAAAAATTACCGGCAGAGTTCGCCAAGCTAATTATCACATCTCCGCCCTACAATCTCGGCAAGGCATACGAAAAAACGACGGATTTGGAAAAATATCTGGAAGAACTAAGCCCGGTCGCCGACGAACTCGCCAGAGTTCTTTCAACGGAAGGCTCGCTTTGCTGGCAGGTCGGAAACTTTGTCGAAAAGGGCGAAGTCTTTCCGCTCGATATTTTTTATTACGGATTGTTTAAAAAGCACGGCTTCAAACTGCGTAACAGAATCATCTGGCATTTTGAACACGGGTTACACGCCTCGAAAAGATTTTCCGGTCGGTATGAAACGCTGTTGTGGTTCACTAAATCAGACGAATACACCTTTAATCTCGATGCGGTGCGCGTTCCCTCGAAATATCCGGGCAAGACTTATTACAAAGGGGACAAAAAAGGGCAGCCATCAGGAAATCCTTTGGGAAAAAATCCCTCGGATATTTGGAAAATTTTAGTGCAGGATTGGGAAACCGCCCTCTGGAATATTCCAAATGTCAAAGCAAATCACCCGGAGAAAACTTTGCATCCTTGCCAATTTCCGATTGAACTTGTCGAAAGATGCGTTCTCGCTTTGACCAGTGAAAAGGATTGGGTATTAGACCCCTTTTCCGGCGTGGGTTCCGCAATGCTCGCGGCGCTCAAAAACGACCGGCGAGCCATCGGCTGCGAGAAAGAGCCGGAATATATCGAAATCGCTCACCAGAGAATTGATGATTTAAGCACGGGCAAGCTGCGTTACCGCCAATTAGGAAAGCCGGTTCACCAACCAACGGGACGCGAAAAGGTCGCGCAAATTCCGCTCGAATGGTTCAAGGAGGCAAACGGATGAGAATCGTTGCCCGATATTCCTTTAACGATGGCGAGACGTTTATCAAAGAAAATTACCCGGAACTGCTGAGAGAGGTTGAAGAAGTGGTGGCGGGGGTCGAAGCCCATCAACATAAAACGAAAACGAGCAAGGAAAAAACAATGTCGGGTCGGATGCTGTATAGCCCGCCCGCGCTCAATAAAGCCTTTAAAGAAGAATTCGGAAAAAAGAAAGGCTGGAGACCGGTTAAAGTTTATTGCGATTACTCGAAAGAGTATTACGTGGAAGGCTACCAGCCGAAGCAGTTCAGAGGTCAACGCCCATACCGGGAAATGGATTTCGTCAAAGATAAGCTCGGTGTTGAAGTTCAGTTCGGCAAATACGCCTTCATGGTTTATAACGTCTGCGCGAAAATGACGATTTTCCGCAATCTCGAATATATCACCTGCGGTATCGAAATCGTTCCGGTCAGAGGATTGACGCGGGAGATGTCCACCGGAGTAGCTTATTTCGAGCAATTTACTTGGGATTTGAAAAAAAGAGGAGTCGGAGATATTGATATTCCGGTTCTCATTCTCGGCATTGATGCCGATGTATTGGTTGCTGAGGGTGAGACAGCGGAAGTTCTGGGCTAAAAATATGGGAAGTTTCAGAGAAGAATTTATGCGAACCGAGCGCACATTGGCGCGGCACCCAGCAGCTATCAAAGAAAGATTGATTGCGGCTGCCATAAATGGAATCGCTCATTTGAACAGCAATAAGCGGGAATTGGATAAGATGCCGAAGGAATTGCGCGAATGGTTTTTAGATTTTATGGAAAAACTCACAAAAGCAGGCGGCAGCCCTGTTCCGGGCGAAGGCTCAATTCACGGCACGGTCAGAGAGATGACCGTAGATGAAGCTCAAATGATGGTTGACGAGTTTCTGGCTTTGGCGCACGAAATCGAAAATTTGCCCAGAACGGCGAAGGAAGTCGAGTAATAAGCCGAGAAAGGTAGGACAATTCATCGGAAAAATACCGCCAGAAGCATTTATCCCGGAGCTATTCATAAAACCAAAGCGAAACAGCTTTGGGAGTCATTATTGCCCAGCGATTGCTGAAAACGAGATGATAAGTTCCCTTCGGCAATCGGACATCGAAGCTCGCAACCGTCACGCGCCCAGAAGAATAATACGCTCTAAACTCATTGCCGTTTTTCCAATTTTCAAAATTATCGGAATCTAAGATATAAACCTCAATGTCGTTTTTACCGCCTGTGGCGCGGGAACGACCTTTAAGGTCGGTCGTCTGCTCGAAAGTAAAGTCAAACCACGTATAGCCGCTTTCCTTAACGGTGAAGGCTTTTTCCGCGATAACCTTTTGGGCGCTCGCAGAAGCGGTTAGAATAAGCAATAATCCGAGAAGTAGTAAAATTTTTCGCATAGCTTTACCTCATTAAATAAAATATCAGGAAATCGAGACGGGAAAATTATTTTCTATTTTGCAAAAATGCTTTTCTTTCTTCGGCGTGTGTCTGGGCTAGTTTGGCGCGTTCGTCGGCGTGAGCTTGCGACAATTCCTTGCGTTCGCGTTTTTGCTTTTCAAAAAGCATCTGAATATCAAAAGGTGTAGTTTCATTGATTTCAATTTTCTGCATTTCCTTTAATTGGGTTAATTCTTCTTTTTGACGATTTTCCAGCAGAGTCCTTTCCTGAGTTTGAACTTGTTTTAGCTCATTCCAAGTTAAAGTTGAATCTTTAGCGAAAGCCGAGCCGGAAATCAGAAAGCCGAAAACCAAAAGTAAAGTGAAAACTGCGGTCGGGAAAAGTTGTTTTGTATTCATTTTTTTTCAGGTAAGAAATTCTTGAAGATTTGTGCCGCAAGGGAAATTACCGAGCAGCGGGAATGACAATTAAACTTTAACTTGAATTTAAATGGAAAATCAACAAAAATTTTTGCCCGTCCTTTTCTCCGATGCCCGATTATTGATTTATAATTTGAAATGTATGTGGGAATTAGTAATAACTTGCAAGGGCATCAAGCCAAACGAGCTTTTCGAGAAAATCGCCGAAAGAGCTTTTGCCGAGCAAGAAATCTTTGGAGAAATAAACTTCGATGAAACGCTTAATACCATTAACTTTTTCCCAGCCCAAACGTTTTTTGTTCGGGACAAACACGAAAGCCACCAACTTCATTTCATCTTATCGAAAGAGTTTGAGGATGCGGATACGGCTATAAGCTACGGTAAATTGACAGATTTTCTTCTCAAACATTTTTC
>DATHTS010000443.1:0-4753 GCA_035462935.1 Pyrinomonadaceae bacterium | reverse complement strand
ATTCGGTGTCTCCGGCGTTCCAGAATGTGTGCCATTGCAGGCGCGGTTTATGAACCCAGGTTCCGGGACCTGCGGTGACGACATCGTCGCCCAGCATCGCTCCCAGCTTGCCTTTGATCACGTATGAATATTCGTCTTCATTGTGGTGGAAATGCATCGGCGCTGCCAGAGCGTGCGGAGCTATCGGGTGATGCACGACGGCAAAATTTTTGCCCGTCTCTATGCCGTCAATCTTCCACTCGATTCCCAAACCGCCGAAATCGAAGCTTTCACCCTCGTTGGGAAGAACAACCTTCGGCGCCTGTGATTTTTTACTTGTTTGTGTTGCCATAATTTACCTCCTTAATTGTTGTGAATAAATTGTTGTAACCAATCCTGCCGCCGAAAATCCAGGCACAGAACCGGCGTCGGTTTCTCAAGCGGCGCTCATACTCATCGAAGCGCCTGCCGCGACCGAAGCTTCGGTCATCGTTTCAAATATCTCGACTGAAAAATCGCTCAAACCCGGCGCTTGTTTTAACTTCTCAACATAAGAACTGTTGAGATAGTTTTGCGCCGATTCGGCGTCGCGGAAAAGATAAACTCCGCCGGAGCGTTTCTTTTCCGGCTGATTTAGGAATATCTTCCAGATTAAACCGTCAACATTAGGTTTTACGTTCTCCGCAAAATCCTGCGCCGCCGCTTTTAACTGATCTTGTGTCAGCGAGTAGCTAAAATTGACGATCAAAACCGCTTCAGTCATTCCATTATTTTTTCCTTCCATTTTCTCATTCTTCCTTGCGAGCAGAACCGAGCGCCGGAATCTGTTTGAAATTCGCCGGTTTTTGTTTGCGGCGAAAGCCATTGTTTCCCGCGCCCTGATTCTGCCGCGATTCTGCCGAAAATTTCCGGCATTTCTTTAGTCTGCCAAACGAATCGAAACAGGCGTCTTGTTTGTCAACATATCAAAAACGCCGGAGCGGGCTTGAGCTAATTCAACAAGTTCCTGAATCTTTTCTTTCGGCGCGTCGGATTTAATGTCGAATGTTACGCGAATTTCGTCGCAGCCCATCCGCGTGTTTTCATCGAGCCCGAGAAAACCCAGAAGGCTGGCATCGCCTTCAAATTTCGACGTAACTTCATCCAGTTTTACGCCTTCCGCCGCCGCGAAATAAACGAGCGTGGTTGTCAAACAACCAGCTAGAGCCGCCAGAGCATATTCGACCGGATTTGCGCCTTTGTCCGTCCCCAGAAGAAAAACGGGTTCGTCTTTTTCCAGCACAAACGTTTTTTGGCGCTCTTGTTCCTGTCCCGCGCCGTAAACTCCTTTGATGGAAGTTTGGTTATTTCCGCCGTTGATCCATTCATTATTGGCGCGAAACTGCATCGTTGCCAATTCCGGCTGCTGCCGGACGGCTTCAATCGTGCCGACCAACTCGTCAACGTTTACTCCGTTGACCATTTTCTGTTCTTTTACCGCTTGCTGCATATAAATATCTCCTTATGATTGCTAATGATTGTTTTGGAATCTGTTTCAAACCGACTTTTCTAAACCGATATATTTGAAACAGATTCCGCTGCTGTCGCGCAGTAAAGAAATCTTCGTGATTTCTAAAACTTACGCTGCTAATTTGACCGTTACCGGAACTTTGTTGGTAACAATGTCAAAAACCGGGGAACGCTTTTGCGCCAATTCGACGAGTTCCTGAAGCTGCTCTTCCGGCGCGTCGCCTTTGACCTTGAAGCTGATGCGAAGATTTTCGTAACCGTTTCGCACCTGTTCATCCATACCCAAAAATCCGTGAAGGTCGAGATCGCCTTCGTAGGTTGATTCCACTTCGTCAATCCGAATGCCTTTCGCCGCCGCGTGATAGACGAGGCTCGTCGTCAGACAGCCTGCTAAAGCCGCAAGCACATATTCGACCGGGTTTGCGCCGACATCCGTGCCGAGAAGAACCGGCGGTTCGTCTTTCTGAAAAACGAACGGCTCGTTGCGGCTGAATTCCTGACACGCGCCGTAGTAATCGTTGACCGTAGTCTGATTGTTTCCGCCATTGACCCATTTGTTGGTCGCGCGGAATTTGAATTTGGCGATTTCCGGTTGTCCCTTGATGGCGTCAACCGTGTCGAAAAGCTGGGTTACATTTACTCCGTTAACCATTTTTTGCTCTTTTGCTTGTTGTTCTTTCATTTTTATCTCCTTATTTCCTTAAAAATGTTTGAGCTGGATGGAGTGGTTTTGAAAACGTCAATTGTAAAACGCAGCGTCGGGCGTTTTTCCAGCAAGTCGAATAAAGATTCGGCGCAGATTGCGACTCTTCCCCTCGCGTTGTGCAGGCGATGAATCTGCCCCGTTTCGGCAAGAGCCAGAACCTCTCCGAAATCGGTTTTCAGAATCCCGGCTGTCTCTTCGAAATTTTTCAGTTCGACTTCCTTTTCACAAAGCAGGCAAAAGGCTCGGTTTATCGTCCGCTTAGACGCGGCTTTATCCTGCCCGCCGGTTTGTGAAACTTCCTGATTTTCATTGCTGTCTCGTTTCATTTTCGCCTTTCCATCCTTTTTTATTTTTGGTTAAAGCGATTGATTTCCAGAGCCGCCCGCTCGCGGCAGGCGGCTTACCGAAACTTTCGCTTAACAAAATACCGGCGCGATTTCTTCAATCCGTTGTCTTTGTTCGGGACTTAAATATTCCAGCGTGTCCAAAAACTTCGGATGCGTCATTCCCGTTCCGATGTAAGTCCAGCGGTTCGCTTGATGCTGAACGCTGATAAATTCCTCGCGCTCTTCTTCATTCAAAGTGCGACCTGTCGCGCGTTCAAAGGCTTCGAGATCGAAAAGCGCCTGCTGCTTGACGCCTTCGTCGAGAAATCCGCCGATTTCCAGATATTCGTCAACGCCTTTTTTGATTTCTTCATCGCTCATTCCGTCGGCGATTGCTTCGATCATCAGCGTATCTAGCTTGGCGTGCTGCGCTTCTTCGAGCCAGTGATTTTTCAAAAGGCTCTTAAACTGCGGGTCAAGCCCCTGATCGTCCTTGATGCTTTCGATGTAATGCCGCTGCGTCATCCATTCGATATGCAGAATGGCGAGCGCGACTCCGAGCGGTTGATGCGACAAAATCGCGTCGGCGACCGCCGAAGGCGGACCGATGACCGCGCATTCCGAACCGAAGCCTTTTTGGAAATCTTCGCTGAACATCTTGAAAAGCTGTATGTGCTTCGCCTCTTCACTGGCAAATTGCAGAAAGGCTCGCACGCGGTAATCGTCTTTATTGAGCGACGGGCGAACGTGATCGAGCACGAACGGCAGGATGAATTCTTCAACCAAACCGAAAATGCAAAGATACGCGTGCCCTCTGATTTGATTCAGAATGCGTTTTTCGTCCCGGTTCAGAAAAGACAATCCTTCGACCCGGGCGAATGATTCGGGCATAAACGGCTTGGTAAAATCGAGCTTTTTATCATCGCCGATAATGTCTTCGATTCGCCAGTTCACTCTCTCCGAAACGACAATCGTTTCACGGTAATCGTATTGCGGTAATGATTTTGGTCTTACATTGTTACTTACTACTGCTTCTAACATTTTTATTTATTCTCCTATGATGAATTTCTCCTTTATAATTTTCGAGCGGCGTTTTTGCGCTCTCACCCAATAAGACGGAAACCATTAGGAAAACCGGACACAGAAATCGGAAAAATTTTTCCGATCCGGCGAATTATGATAAAATCAGAGAGCTGAATCACCCATATTTTTTGAATGTTTTCACACTGGAAAGCTGATGGAACAACCTGCATCACAAGAAATTACGCGGTTGCTTCTGTCCTGGGGCAACGGGAACAAAGCGGCTTTGGACGAGCTTATGCCGCTTGTCTATGAAGAACTGCGCCGTCTGGCGAAGCATTATATGCGCGGGCAAAAAGAAGGTCACACACTTCAGGCAACCGCGCTGGTCAATGAAGCGTATTTACGTTTAGTGGATTCGAGCCGGGTGCAGTGGCAAAATCGCGCGCATTTTTTCGCTATCTCGGCGCAATTGATGCGGCGCGTTTTGGTTGATTTCGCCCGCACCAAAAACAGCCTCAAACGCGGCGGCGAGCAGATAAAAGTCACGCTTGACGAGAGAATCGCCGTTCCGTTTGAAAGGGGAACGGATTTGGTCGCGCTGGACGAGGCGCTGGAAAATCTCGCCAAGTTCAGCCCGCGTCAGAGCCAGATTGTCGAGCTGCGTTATTTCGGCGGTTTGACCGAAGAAGAAATTGCCGAAGCTCTTAACGTTTCTACGCGAACCGTCCGCCGCGATTGGAGCGTGGCGCGGGCGTGGCTTTATCGTGAACTGAACGACAATTAGCAGTTATGACTCCTGAGCAGTGGGAGAAAGTCAGCGAAATTTACACAGCCGCGGCTGAACTCGATTCGGGCGAGCGAAAAGTTTTTCTCGAAAAGATGTGCGCGGGCGATGAAACTCTGCGGCGCGAGGTCGAATCGCTGCTTGCGGCAAACGCGCAAGCCGGAAATTTTATTTCCGAGCCGCTTATCAAAGACATCTCGCCTTTTCTCAAAATTAAGGAATCAAATTCCCTGCCGGGTAAAACTTTAGGACATTACCAAATAATTTCGCGCATCGGCACAGGTGGAATGGGTGAGGTTTATCTGGCGAAAGATTCACGCCTCAATCGCCTGGTCGCGCTTAAAACTCTGCCGGTTTCATTTCTGAATCATCCGAATTACCTGCGCCGTTTTGAAACTGAAGCGAAAGCCGCCGCGTCGCTTAATC
>DATHTS010000442.1:0-3409 GCA_035462935.1 Pyrinomonadaceae bacterium | reverse complement strand
GCCTAATATTCCGGGCGATGTGATAAACGAGAAATTGGAAGCTGCTCAAAAAATTGCGGATGAAACAGCCAGGAAAGCCGCCATTCAAGCGATGATTGATAAAGGCGAATTGGCGACAAACCGGCTTTTCCTTGGTAAGCGGCGCGATAATTCGACGATGCTTCTGATGCACGACGCGAAAGGAAAGCCGCGCATCAGGATGCAGGTCGCGCCGGACGGAACGCCGAAACTTGAGTTTTTGGACGAAGCGGGTAAGGTTATTTACAGTTTGCCGGAAGAGAGTAAAGCCGTTAAAAAAGATTAACCCTGCAAAAGCGACTGCGCTCCGTCAATCCAGACCTCCGTTCCCGAAATATGCGATGATGCGTCGGAAGCGAGAAACAAGACTAACTGCGCGACTTGTTCCGAGCTTCCCGGTTTGCCGTCGGTTAAAGGAATCTCGCCTTCAGGAAATTCAACCGGCTCTTTTTCGCGTTCGACATCTCGTTTTTCCGTGTTCTCCTCAATTTCCGTATCAATCGCGCCGGGACAGATGACATTAACGCGAATGCGGTGTTTCGCAAGCTCAAGCGCCATCATTTTTGTAAAAGCGACCTGTGCCGCTTTTGTGCAGGAATAGGCGGTCGCGCCCGTGTTGCTGAAAATTCGCGTTCCGTTGACGCTTGAGGTAACGATTACCGAACCGCCCTGTTTTTTCAAATGCGGAATCGCGTATTTTACAGTCAAAAATGTGCCGCGCAAGTTTATGTTGATGGTTTTGTCCCATTCTTCCGGTTCGAGTTCTTCGAGCGGAGCCCAAACGCCGTTGATGCCGGCGTTGGCGAAAACTATATCGAGCCGTCCGAATTTTTCAATCGTTTGCTCGACGGCTTGCCGCATCTCGTCGGCGTGAGAAATATCAGCCAAAACCACAATCGCTTCGCCGCCAGCATTCTTGATTTCATCAACCGTTTCCTGCAATTCATCTTCCGTTCGCCCGAGCGCGGCAATTCGCGCCCCTTCCTTGGCAAATAACAACGCTGTCGCCTTGCCGATTCCAGAACCCGCGCCTGTTATTAGCGCGACCTTTTTTTCTAACTGCATTTTGTTTGCCTTCCCTTGAAATATGTTTGTAAATGAGTTTAACATCTTTGCGACTATGGAAATAAATTCTATCGAATCCTTTCTCGATTATTACGAAAAAGTGCGAAAACGCACGTCGAGAGTCATTAATTGCATTCCGCCCGACAAAATCGAATGGACTTACAAGGAAGGCAGCTTTACTCTCGGCGATTTGGTCAGACATATTGCCGCCACCGAGAGATTTATGTTCACGGAAAATGCGTTGGGACGACCGAGCGTTTATCCTGGAAACGGCAGGGAATTGGCTGACGGATACGAAAATGTGCTCGCCTTTTTTAACGAAAAACACCGGGAATCAATCGAGCTGCTCGGAAATTTAAGCCCCGATGATTTGAAAAAGAAATGTCTCACGCCGGGAGACGCGCCGATTACCGTCTGGAAATGGCTGCGGGCGATGGTCGAACACGAAATTCATCATCGAGGGCAGATTTATCTGTATCTCGCCATGCTCGAAGTTCCCACGCCGCCGATGTATGGGCTGACTTCGGAAGAAGTTTTTGAAAAAAGCAGAGGATAATCGTACATTCATTATGAGGAATTTTGAGCCGCTCAACCACGATTTTGAAACGCGCGTGCGCGAAAGCTTCACTCGTCAGAAACTTATGACAACGCTTGGCGCAAATCTTACGGAAGTATCGCCCGGCAAAGTCGCAATCGAAATGCCTTTTAATGAAAATTTCACGCAACAGCACGAGTTTATTCACGCCGGAATAATTTCCGCCATCGTAGACTCCGCCTGCGGTTACGCCGCGTTCAGCCTGATGCCTGCCGACGCGGAAGTTTTATCAATTGAATACAAGGTGAATTTTCTCTCTCCCGCCATCGGCGAAAAATTCATCGCACGCGGTCAGGTCGTCAAAGCCGGACGCACGATAACCGTCTGCGAGGGCGATGTTACAGCGATAAATGAAGGAAAAGAAAAGACCGTGGCGACAATGCTCGCTACAATGATTTCAATTAAAAAGGAATAGAGATTCAAAAAACTTTTCCGTAATGAAAGACAATCCGAAAATAAAAATCATTCCCTACGACGAAAAATACGCTGAAGAAACCGTGCAGATGTGGCGCGACAGCAAGGAAAAGGCGCTCGGCGTAAAAGACACACACGATTTCGCCGATCATCTGAATTTTCTGAAAACCGTTCTCGTCAAAGAAAACAAGGTCTTTCTCGCAATAGTTGAAAACGCGGACAAAGCTGTCGGCATTCTAGTGGTAGCGGGAAACGAACTCAATCAGCTTTACATTCATAACGATTATCAGGGGATCGGCATCGGCACGCGCCTTTTGGAAATCGCCAAAGATTCATCCGGCGGAAAACTCCGGCTTTTTACTTTTGAAGTGAACAAAGGCGCGCAGACTTTTTACGAAAAGCACGGCTTTAAGGTCATCGGTCGCGGCTTTGAAAACGAGGAGAATTTGCCGGATATTCTTTACGAATGGAAAAATGAAAGTTAATATCAAGAATGACAATTTCTTTCTCAACTATCTGTTTTAAATTTACATAAGACCGGAAGGCGCTTACCAAAATATGTTAGAAGCACACATTCAAATTGATGATGAACTCGCAGCTAAAGGCTACAAGAGAGCTTTGAAGGGCAAAGCGATTAGAGATATTGCAAAATTTTACAGCAATTACCTGATTGTTATTTGGGTCGTTGTTGCCGTTGCTGACGGTTTAATGGGCGCGGGACATCTGATTTTCCCTCATTTAGTTGTTATCTTCGGTTTGTGGATTGCTGCAATCTTTCTTGGTTATAACCAATGGACGAAACAGGTTGCGGCAATAAAAGGTTGGAGCTTTTATGCGAAACTCGATGAGCAGGGCGTGATCATTACAAGATCGGAGAATGAGAGGTTGAACTGGAATTTTTATAAAAACTATAAGGAATACGACGATTATCTCGAAATAGAAAGCTCGCAAGGAGAGATTACTTTTCTGCCGAAAACGCCGGAACTTTTTGAAGTTGTAGAATTTACGAAACAAAAAATCTCCCAGAAGTAGCTCTTTTTTATCAGTAAACTTAAAAAAATTATTATCTCATTATGGAAAAATCAAATGCTTTTATTTTGAAATATAAAGTATAAATAACTCATAATTGGCGGAGTCCATTTGAAAGATAATATGCCAAATAAAACCAATCGCCGCGATTTTCTGAAAATCATCGGCGCAAGCGCCGTCGGAGTTGCGCTTTCAAAACAAAACGTTTTCGCCCAACGCCGTAAAAAGTCCTGCGTGATAATCGGCGCGGGATTCGCAGGTTTAGCCGCCGCTTATCAATTGAGAAAC
>DATHTS010000441.1:0-2044 GCA_035462935.1 Pyrinomonadaceae bacterium | reverse complement strand
ACGCACGAGCACTCGGATCACGCGGGCGGCTTGCGCGTTCTCCTGAAAACCATAAAATGCGCCGTTTATGTTTCCGGCGAAACCGAGGATGCTTATTATTCGACGAGAAAAGGCGTTCAGGATACTTCGAGCGAATCAATTAAAAGGCGCGACGTTTTGAAAAACCGAACTGTGAAAATCGAATCGAGCAAAGAATTCCGCATCGGCGACATTGATTTCGAGCCGTTTTCCGTTCCTCACGACGCGGTTGATAATTTCGGTTTCGTTGCCAAAAATCGCGGCTGCAAAATCGCCACGCTGATGGATTTGGGCTGTATCACGACGCTTATTAAAGAAAAACTGCGCGGCTGTGACGCCATCGTCATCGAATCAAATCACAGCCGCGATATGCTGAAGGCTTGTCCGATTTACAGTTGGGATTTGAAACAGAGAATCTCATCTCGCACCGGACATCTTTCAAACGAGGATTTATCCGAATGGCTGACAAACGATTTTGACGGCACAGCGCGGCACATCGTTCTCGCGCATCTCTCGCAACGTGCCAACGAACCGCATCTCGCCCGCCTAATGGCGGAAACCGCTTTGCAAATGCGCAGCCCGCTCTTCAAAACAGAAACGCGCATCTCGCTTTCGCATCATAAACAGCCGACCGAATGGATTGGATTCTAAAGATTTTGCCCGCGAATAACGCGAATGAACGCGAAATTTTTAAATAAAAATCAAACTAAATTTTTAGCTAAATTCTTTGTTTTATTCGTGTAAATTCGCGCTGATTCGCGGGCAATTTCTTTAAGCCGACAAAATCTCTTTTACCGTTTTCTGCCGAAAATCAAAAATATAATCGAGTTCCTTTCGAATCAGAAAATGAATCACATCTCCAAAAGGCTCAACGGGCAGACGATATTTCACTTCATCCTCAATCAAGGTTTTGTTCTTTTCAATTTCCGTAAATGTATGCCGATGAATCCATTGCTTATACGGACCGCGAATCTGCTCATCAACAAATTCAAACGGCGGATTCCAAACGGTTATCCTGGTGCGCCATTTGACGGAAAGACCGCGAATCTTCAACTTGTAATCAATCAAAGTTCCCTGCTCGATTTCAATCGGCTGCGGCGTGATGATGTGAAAATTCAATTCCGGCGGCGTGATTCGCTCAAGATTTATCGCGTCTGAAAAGAACTTGAAAACCTTTTCGAGCGGTAAACCGAGCGTCAAACTCCTAGTCAAAATATGCTCTGCCATTTTTTCTGTCTTTTTATTCGATCTTTATCAAGCTTCTCATTTCCCGAAAACGCCGGTCGCTGATGCCCGAAACTAAAATCAAATGTTCGGGTTTGCGAAAACTGCCGTATCGTTCGCGGTGTTCGATAATTTTTTCGGCGGTCTTTGCTCCGATATTGGGAAGTTTTTCGAGTTCTTGAGCGGAAGCGGTATTGATGTTAATTGCTTTTTCCGATACTGAAACGTGGTTTTTCTGAGGAAAACTTTGTTTTACATCTTTTTGCCTGCAATTTATCGTTAAAAGACAAAAAATAGCTAAAAGCAAAAGTTTAAATGCAAAACCGTAAATGCTGGAATATTTGGATTTAATAAAAATCATAATTATTCTGCATCTAAAATGTGCAAAGTGTTAAAAATATATGAAATCTCAACATTTAGCTTGTGGAAAATCAAGTTTTCCACAGAATTTTCGAATACTTTTCCACAGAAGTTGTGGAAAACTTGAAAGCTAAAAATTATGTAAAAAATTCCCGCAAAGGCGCAAAGAACGCAAAGGTTAATTCAAAAAAGCTAAATATTTTTACTTCAAACGCTATTCTGCTCTTCGATGTCCTGCAAATCGTCGTAAGCCTTTTGCAAAATCGGGCGGGCGCGGCTGCTTCCGTCCATGTCGCCGATGTAGCCTTCTTTGACCATTGCGTCGAGAATCGCGGCGGCGCGTCCGTAGCCGATTCGGAGATGGCGCTGCAAAAGGGAGGTCGAGGCTTTTTTCGCCATGATGACGGTTTTGAGCGCTTCCCAGAATAACTCGTCTTTTTTG
>DATHTS010000440.1:0-2628 GCA_035462935.1 Pyrinomonadaceae bacterium | reverse complement strand
GAGTGGAAAACATTTGTTTAATAAATTCGCAAAGATTCAAAATTCATCAAAAAATAACACCTTAACCGCCGAAACTGATTACGCCAAAATCCCGCTTAGTTTTGAAGAAAATCGTGGTCAAGCCCAGAGCGAAGTCAAATTCTTGTCTCGCGGAAACGGTTACGCGCTTTTTCTTACCCCTGATGAAGCAGTTTTTGCGTTGAAAAAAGGCGAAAACAAATCGGAAGATAAATTAAAAAAAGCAAATACCTTAAATTCATCAATCGTGCTGAAAATGAAGTTGCACGGAGCAAACCCTGCGCCGCAAATTTCGGGGCAGGATGAAATTCCCGCTAAAAGCAATTATTTTCAGGGTAATGATTCGCAAAATTGGAGGCAAGACGTTTCAAACTTTTCAAAAGTTCGATATGAGGAAGTCTATCCCGGAATTGACCAGATTTTTTACGGAAACGGAAGAGAATTGGAGTATGATTTCGTCGTCTCGCCCGGTGCGGAAACAGATAAAATTACCGTCAGTTTTGAAGGAGCGGAAAACCTGAAAATTGATGAAAACGGCGATTTGATTTTGAATGTCCGCGGCGAAGAGATACGGCAGAAAAAGCCATTCGTTTATCAGGAAATCGGCGGTGAACGCCGCGAAATCGCCGCAAAATATTCAATCCAAAATCCAAAATCCAAAATCCAAAATCCAATGGTTGGTTTTGAAATCGGGGAATATGATCCAAGCAAAATGCTCGTGATTGACCCGATTTTGGTTTATTCCACGTATCTCGGCGGCAGCGGCTCCGATCTTGGAACTGATATTGCTGTTGACGGCGAAGGAAACGCTTACATAACCGGCTTGACCTGGTCGGCAAATTTTCCGGTTAAAAATGCGGTCAAATCCGTAGCCGATACAAATCGCGGCGATGTTTTCGTAACCCAAATCAACTCTTCGGGCAGCGAGATTGTTTTTTCGACCTTTATCGGCGGAAGCGTCGGTGACATCGGACACGGGATTGACATTGATAATCAGGGAAATGTTTACGTGACCGGCGTTACGGGCGCTTCGATTGATTTTAACGATTTTCCGACCGTTAACGCCTACGATAATACTTTCGGCGGAACTGATGATGTATTTTTGCTCAAACTAAATCCTGCCGGCAATCAGCTTTTATATTCGACATATCTGGGCGGCAGCAATACGGATGTCGCTTACGAAGTAAAAGTTAATAAAACAACGGGCGAAGCGGTCATTGTGGGCGATACTCTCTCGGTTTCGCAGTTTCCCACAACTTCAGGCGCTTACCGAACGACTTGCCAGGGCTGTGTCAGCACGCCTTTTGTTACAAAATTTAATGCGGAAGGCTCGAATCTTGTTTATTCAACCTTTGTCGGTCCGGGTTCTCCAAACGATTTGGCGTTGGACGCGGAAGGCAATGTTTATCTGACCGGTTCTACCGTTTCAAATTCCTTTCCGATTACTCCGGGCGCGCCGCAGCCGATTTGCACGGGCTGCGAGTTTTTACGCGCCGACGCTTTTATAACCAAGCTAAACGCGCAGGGTTCGGCTCTCGTTTATTCCACTTATTTGGGCGGAAGCGTCCGCGATGTCGGCAATGCGATTGCCGTTGATGCGGAAGGAAACGCTTACGTTACGGGTCAAACCGAATCAACCAGCCTGACAATCAAACCTTTTCCGACTACGACGGGCGTAATTCGACCGCGAACGGAAAGCCGCGACGCTTTTGTAACTAAAATAAATGCCGCGGGAACGGAGTTTGTTTATTCGACTTTTCTCGGCGGAGAAGGAACTGACCAAGCGCTTGGAATTGCGGTTGACGCGGAAGGCAAAACCTATACAACCGGATTTGCCAGTTCTCATATTGGGTTTCCGCTCGTCGGCAATTTTAATCCTCCTTTTCCAGCCGGAATTTTTATAACTGTGCTTAATAATACCGCTTCCGCGGCTGTATTTTCCTCGTTTCTCGGCGGCGGCGAAGGACGCGATGTGGAGGTTGACGGGAAAGGCGGGATTTATTTAACCGGAGAAGTTTTGTATGACCGGCTTTTGCCCAGAAATGCTTTACAGCCTGCGCCCGCAAACGGCAACACAAGCGTTTCCGACGCTTTCGTGACAAAAATTAATTTGCAATCGCAATCCACCCGCAAACCCGCTTTTGATTTTGACGGCGACGGGCGTTCGGATATTTCGGTTTTCCGACCGGAAACCGGAGTCTGGTATGTTTTACAAAGCCAGTTTAATAATGCTTCTATCGTCCATTACGGTCGTTTCGGGGACAAGCTCGCGCCTGCCGATTTCGACGGCGACGGGAAAACGGATTTTGCGGTTTTTCGTAACGGTTTGTGGTTTGTGCAGCACGGATTCAACGAAACTTTTGAAGTGCGTTTCGGGCTTCCGGGAGATAAACCTGTTCCGGGTGATTTTGACGGTGACGGGCGCGATGACATTGCCGTTTTTCGTCCGTCGAACGGCACTTGGTATTGGCTGCAAAGCTCTGACGGCGGTTTTCGCGCGGCTCAGTTTGGATTAAACGGCGACATTCCCGTCATTGCCGATTTCGATGGAGATCGGAAAACTGATTTATCCGTTTTCCGCAGAGGCGTTTGGTACTGGCTTCGAAGTTC
>DATHTS010000439.1:0-3789 GCA_035462935.1 Pyrinomonadaceae bacterium | reverse complement strand
AAATCGTCATAAAAATCAAATTTTTCATTTATTTCTTTCTCCTGTTTTTTACATCGTATTTTTAAAGACATTCATCAGTTTTTTCTGTTCGTTTAAGACTTCCTGAACAATCTCATTTTTGTTTTGAAAAAGCGGGCTGTTCCCTTGTGTTTTATCGCCCACTTGAAACCGAACCACTTTTCCGCCCGAAAAATAAATTCTTCTTTCCAAGGCTTCCGGGTCAGTATTTTCCCAATCCGGGTCTTCAAAATAAAAAATCAATTCGCCTTTCGGGTTAAAGAGCCATTCCTGAAGGCGAACCTCAACTAAATCGCGCGTCGTTTGAATGATTTTCAGTGGTTTTCCCGTAAATTTCTCCGCGCCTCCGCCCAGCGTGAAATAAAATTTCGTTTCCGTCCGAAAAGGACCGGATCCGGGATAAGCGGTTTTACCTTTGTTAAAGTAGACTTCGGTCAGAAATATGTCCGTATCCGCCGCGTCGTCTTTGGGTTTGACTCGCGCAAAGGCGCGTTCCGCTTCTTTGATTCTCTGATTAGTTTCGGCGTAAATTCTTTTAATCGCTTCGATCTGCCCGTCCTGCGCCGTCGTCGCCGTCTGTAAGGCGATGATCAAAGACAAAATAAAAATCGTCTTTTTCATTTCGCTTCTCCCGCTTTTTACACTGAATTCTTCAAAACATTCACAATCTTTTTTTGCTTCTCCAAAACTTCCTGCGCGATTTCATTTTTCCTACGGAAAATCGGGTTGTTTGTCGAAACGTCGTCGCCGACCTGAAAGCGGATGAGCTTTCCGCCCGCAAAATAAAGGCGCGTTTCTTCGCTTCGGTCCATATTTTCCGAATCCGGGTCTTCAAAATAAAAAATCAACTGCCCGGCGGCATCGAAAAGATATTCGCGGTGTTCGACCGCGGCTGAGCGATACGTAATGGTTACGATTTTCAAAAGCCTTTCGGGATACGGCGCGCCGGATTTGAAGGTAAAATAAAATTTCGTGTCTTCGCGGAAGATGCCGACTGCCGGATAACTCGTATTTCCCTTGTTAAACTGCATTTCGGACAGGAAAATCTCGGTTTCGGCAATGCCGCCTTCTCTTTTGCTCATCGCAAAAGCCTTTTCCGCATCGCCGATTTTGCGCCCGATTTCCTGATAAATCCGCTGGATTTCCTCGATTCTTTTATCCTGCGCCGCCGCGCCGGCGTGAAATGCCGCGAGCAAAATTAAAGGCAAAAATAGTTTTTTCATAACTTTGGTCAGAATTTCCACACTCATTTCGGCGGTTCGAGTGATCCGCCCGCGTTGTATCTTTCCGCTAATTTTTTCACTTCGCTCAAATCCTCGCCGCCGCCTAAAACTTTTTGATCTTTAGTCGAAACAGCCAGAAAGATTTCGTCCACCGCCTTGCTGTGTTCCCAGGCGTAAACTTCGCATTGATAGATTTCGACATTGCCCTGTTTAACCGTTTTCGAGTAATCAGGTTTGAGAAACCATTTTTTGCGACTTCCCTGCTCGTAAATCCGCGCACCGGAAAGCCCGCTTTTACCGACCAGATTTTGGTTATAACTTTCCGCCGTCCAATGTTTTTTAAATAAATCTTCGTCCGTCTTTCTAATGCCGTTTTCCATATCGGCAAATATGTCGTTCACGCCGCCGAGTCCCCCTTCAAAAAATCCGCAAGCCGCGAAAAACAGGCTCAACATAATCGTTACAGCAATTTTTGTTTTCATACTTATTTACTCAAGCGCTGCGCCGTAAATTTTCCCTTGACGCTGCCATCCAAATCGGAAAAATCAATTTCCCCGGTTATTTCCCCGTCCGAAACGGAAAAGATTTTTACGGTTCCGGTCGCTGATTTTCCGGCGAGAATGTGATTTGTATCCTTTCCTTCCCTAAAATGCGAAATCGTAATCCAGGAAATGCGGTTAAACGGCTCATCTTTGTGCCGATACTCGCCTGCTTTCAAAAGCGCATTTTCCGCTGCATCCTTTTCCGCTTCGATTTGAATCTCGACGCGATACTGCCCGTCCGCGCTGATGCGCCGGTAATCCTGTTTTGAAGGATCGGTTAGCTGCAAATCGTAATTTGCCAGATAAATCCGGTGAACGACCGACTCCACCCGCTCGTCTTTGTTTTGAATATCCGAATCTTTCAGGATCAAACCTTTTTTGAAAGTGGCAAATCTCGCGTAGCTCGGCTCAAAGGAAACTTCTTTACCTTCAAATCTTATCGAAATTTTCTCGCCGCTTTCGGTTTTCGGATTTTCTGCTGTTTGATTTTCACTGCCGCCACAGCCTGAAATCAAGAGAAAAACTCCCGCTAAAATTGTCGCTTTCAGTAATCTCATTCGATTTATTTTTCCCGCTTGGCGGTAAATCCGCCTTTAATGGCATTGCCTTTTTCGTCAGTGATGTCAATCGTGCCGGAGATTGCCTCATCCGTAACGGAAGTAAGCGTTACCTTTCCCTGCATTTTGTCCGCATCCAGCTTGACGCTTTGCGCCTTTCCGTCAGCGCCATGAAAGATATACGGCGAATGAACGACGTTATAAAAATCCCGGCTGTCCTTTCTGGCGTTGTAATCGCCTTCTCTAACCGGCGAAGTTTCATTTGTTCCCTGAACGCCCTCCACTCTGAAGGAAGCTCCGAATTGTCCTTCGGCGTTAGGTCGGTCGCCTTTTCTCTCAATGTTTGTCATTTCAAAGAAAACGCTTTGGCTTGTCCCGCTGGTAGAATTCGTCTTGTTAACGTTTACCCAGGACGTTTTCGGTTCGAATGTGTGCTCCTTTCCGTCAAATTTCACGGTGATCTGGTTTTTGCTCCCGCCCAGTCCGCCGCATGCCGCAAACAAAAGCCATAATCCGCATAAAAAAGTTAGAATTGTTTTTTTCATTTACTTTGCCTCCAAATAAAATCCCTAATTTCGTCTTCACCGCAAAAATCATTTCATTACGTTCTCACATGGAATAAGCTGTCTGGTTTCGCTTCTGCCGTCGTGTAAGGTCGCGCCGTATCTTCCGCCGCCATAGTTTTGTTTGAAATATTCGCGTTGAAACCAGCATTTGCCGTCGGGCGTTTTGGTGGCGATTGCCGCAAAGACGCCGCGAAACAGGATTTGTCCGAGCGCGTTTCTCTGAACATACCAATCCGGGTTCAGTAAATTAACGCGCAGAACCGTTTCACTTCCGACGGGCTTATATGCCGCTTTGACGGACTTGACTACCGCCGGATCGTTCCATTTCGATTCGGGCATTTTCGCATTTGCCGAAGAAACCGTTTCCAGGTTGTCAGCTACGCGGCTGTAAAAGGCATATTCGCCGCCCGAAATCAGAAATTCGCCTGTAACTTGTTCTTTTCCCGTAATTTTAATGGTTATCGTGTGATTTCCCGGCTGTAATTTGCTTAGTTCGTGCGAATAAAGCTGCGCTCCGGCTTTGGCTTTATTGTTTTTTCTCCCGACGGCGGAAAGCCTTGGGAAAAACAGGTCGTCGTAATTGTAAGTTTTCTGCTTTGCCGCTTCGGGAGCGATGTCGAAGAAAAAATAAGGCTCGGTCGGGACTTTGTTCCAGGCGTTTTGCTTATCTTCCAGAGAAAAAACGAACTTGTGAGAACCGCTGTAAAGCGGATTGCCGTCCACCGTAAAATCAATCTTCAAAACCGGACGCGATACGTTGTAACCGTTGTTCGAGTCGTATGTGTCTTCTTCAACGATAAATTCCTTGAAAGGTTTATCCAAAATCAACAAACCGTAAATATGCTCGCCCGCTTGAAAGGAAGTTTTTAAATTCGTCAGATTT
>DATHTS010000438.1:0-5728 GCA_035462935.1 Pyrinomonadaceae bacterium | reverse complement strand
GCCGCTTATCCGGGTTGATTCACAGGCAATCAGCGAAGTTATTTACACTTTGATTGACAATGCCGCTAAATATTCGCCCGCTGATACATTAATTTATATTTCCGCCCGCCAAAACGAAAAAGGAAACTTGCAGGTGGCGGTTGAAGACGAGGGGCAAGGCATCGCGCCGGAACTGCGTGAGCGCATTTTCGAGAAATTTTTTCGGGCAATTCACGACACCGGCTCCGAAAACCGGAAACCGTCGGGAACGGGTATGGGATTAGCGATTGCCAAAGGAATTATCGAAGCCCATAACGGTCAAATTCGAGCGACCGATGCAAGCAAAAATAAAAGCGGAACCCGCTTTGAGTTTTCTCTGCCGATAGAAGATGAGTGATTTTAAAAAGATATTGGTGGTTGATGATGAGCCGCAGATTTTGCGCGTTCTTCGGCGAAGCTTATCCTTACACCGCTTCGATGTGCGCTCGGCAGCCGATGGTGAATCCGCGCTCGATCTGTTCCGCGCATGGTCGCCTGATTTAGTAATTACCGATCTTTCAATGCCATTAATGGATGGATTAAAACTTTGCCGCGAAATTCGTAAAATTTCGGAAGTTCCGATTATTATCCTTTCGGTTAAAGGTGAAGAGAATATGAAAGTGGAGGCGCTGGACGAAGGAGCCGACGATTATATAACAAAGCCTTTTAGTATTAATGAACTGATGGCGCGGGTAAGGGCGGCGCTTCGTCGCGCGCCGGAGGAAAAGGCGGAAGAAATGCGCTTACAGATTGGTGATTTCCTGATAGATCTGGCGGCGCATCAGGCATTTATCCGCGGCGAGGAAATTCATCTGACGCCAAAAGAATTTGAATTGCTTGTTTATTTGATTAAAAACAACGGTAAAATTTTAACTCACCGAACCTTACTGGGAGCAATTTGGGGCGGAGATTCCACCGGGCAAACGGAATACTTGCGTGTTTTTTTAGGAAATTTACGAAAAAAAATAGAAATAAATCCTTCCGAACCGCAATATATTTTGACCGAACCTTGGATTGGTTACCGCTTTAATCCTTCACCATAAAAACAGTTACCTACCCAAAGGTAACTGAGTAAAATTTTTAGGAAATGCCGTTTGCCGCTAATTGAATTAATTATCCCAATCTGACATTTATTTAACTTACCGGAAGCTATCCCAAAAATCAGTAAAAAGTTCAGAATCCACGCTTTTCTGTCGAGGGTTTAAGAAATAATCAACGGTTGGAATTTTGCGCGGGCGGCTTAGGAAGATTTTTGTATTTCATCGAGATATTCTCGGTCCTAACTATTTTCCACCTTCGCAGCGCCCAGCCGGTTTTTAGCTCCCACTCAGTGCGAATTTGCCCGGCGAGGTAACGCGGGTTGCGCGCATTTGGAGCCGACTCGGTTTTGATGTCTAAGACGATTGTCGCGCCTGCGCCTTGCATCTGTTTCTCGACGACGGCGATCTCTTTCGGTTCATCTTCCACAAAATACCAACTGATCGGCTCGGCGGCTCCGTTTTCTTCGGGCACTTCCCAGACGCCCGTGTCGTTGATTCGCTCGCGGATTAGCTCTTCGGTAAGTTCGGGCAAGTCGTTTGACGCGGAATCAGACGGACTCTGTTTGCCCTCGCCCTGCGAAGAAGACGGCGCACAGGAGGAGCAGGCTAGCAGCAAGGCTAGTCCTAAAAATGATGAAAGAAAGAATGTCGCGCGCGGAACATTCCGAACGCGCCGAATCGCTCTCAACGCGCGCGGTAAGAATTCATTTATGCAAAAATCTATCGGGTTAATCTCCTGCATAGCTAATCTCCATTCGGCGTATGTGCAGGCTTGCTAGAAAGAGCACAACGCCCGTAAATATAAGAAGACTCGGCACTGAAATCCACGCGGGCGTCGGTTCAACCAAAACCGCGAATGGTCCTTCCGGCATTGGCACGGGCACGAGCGATTGCAGGTAATGAATCACGCTTATCTTCTTTAATAGCGGCGGAAGCAGAAAGTTGATCCACTCCCAACCGTAGAGGAGCAGACCCGGAATGATCGGATTGCGGAAAAACAGCCCGACGAGCAGAAAGACCGCGCCGTATCCGACGCACGCCAGGATTGTGACTCCAAGGTAAGCGAGCAAATGACTTGCGCCAGCGCCTTCAATAAAGTATCGCTCGGACTCGGACGGGTAGAGCGAGAAGTAGAGTATTAACATCGAGCCGACGGTCGTGATGCTGAACAGCGCGACGGTCGCAATGAGTCCTGACAGATATTTGCCAACCACAAGGACTTCGCGCCGGACGGGTGCGAGAAAATAATAGTGCAAACTTCTGTCAACCACCTCGCCGCGAAACAGGTTCATAAAAACCCACGCGCAGCCGAAGAAGACGAGCGTGCGAAGAATCAGCCCGCCGTAAACGGCTGCATAGGCGATGCTCAGATTGCTGAAGCTTCCCGCATCGTCGTCCGGCATTCGAAAAAGCGCGAACAGCGACAGCAAGACGAGCGGCAATCCCGCGGCTGCATAGAGCAGAAAAGCGCGGCGGCTTAAAAAATTTTTCCTGATCTCAAGACTCATGATCGCCAGAGTCTGCCGCGTCCACAGCGACCAGGAAGACGCTCGCGCCCGACTCGCATTCGGCTGATTCGCATTTATTGCCGCGTGCTGTTCTCTGATTTCAGATGTTGAACTCATCGGGTTTGCCCTCCGTCGGATGTGATTAAGTATTGATAGACGGCACTCAAATCGTCGTCAACCGGCGCAACTGATTCGATTTGAAGATTCTGCTCCGTAATTATCTTGTTAAGCAGCAGATAAAAATCATCCGGTCGGCGCGTTTTAACAAACAAACCTTGACGGTCATCGTGGATGCGCGCTTCGACAGTGTGCTCGTGATCAAACAGACGCGCGGCTAAAACTTGCGGTCGGTCGCAGCGAATCAGAATCTGAATCGGATGTTCGTCAATCTCATCGCGCACGCCGCGGACTTCGCCTTCCGCGACAACATAACCGTTATGCATAAGCACGACGCTGTCGCTCATCATATCCACTTCGTGCAGAATGTGGCTTGAGATAATGAGATACATTCCCGCGTCGGCGAGATGGCGGAACAGGCGAATGATTTCGGCGCGCGCCATCGGGTCAAGCCCGTTCAAAGGTTCGTCCAAGACGAGCACCGACGGGTTGTGCGCGATTGACTGCGCGAGCCGGACGCGCTGCCGCATTCCTTTACTGAACGCCGAGACTTTTCGGTCTGCCGCTTCGACGAGCGAAACGCGTTCGAGCGCCTGGCGCGTTAGTTCAGCGGTTTCCTGTTTCGTGTAACCGTGAACGCGCAGATAGAATTCGATAAACTCGCGGGCGGTCGCGCCGCGCGGAAATGAATCGAACTGCGAACAGTAACCGAGCTTTTGAAAAAGCATTTCCGGCTCGTCGGGCGACATACCGAGAACGCTGATGCGCCCTTGCGTCGGCTTGATCAGCCCCGTCATCAAATTCATCAAAGTGGTCTTGCCCGACCCATTCGGTCCGACCAGACTCGTAATGCCCGGAGCGATCTGCAAATTAACCCGGTTGACGCCGAGAATCTCGCCGTAAAATTTTGACACGCCTTCAAACACGATCATCTGATCGGAAGAAAGGGGCGCGGCAGGCAAAGTTGATGCCGTCGCTGCCGGTGACGATACGGTCAACGATGGTGATTGTGTTTTCGATGATGATGTTGTCGTGGGTGTCATTTAATCACCTCATAAGCGCGCACCTTGCGCGCGAGCAGCCAAACACATACGGCACAGACCAGCGTGATGACCAGCCACGAAGCCCACAGCGGCGGCTCTAATAATGCAATCTCACCAAACTGTCCGCGAACGCTTCCGGTCTCTCGCACGAAAAGTCCGAACAAACCGCGCCAAATGCTATCCATCGTCGCCCATAAACTGATCAAATGTCCGGCATGCGTCAGAAGAAAATTATTAATGATTTCACCGAACGCGCTCGGCACAAAGAACAATCCCAATAACGCGCCGCTCGCCACAACACGCCACTTGACGAGCGACGACACGGCGAGCGCCAATAAAGACAGCAAGATGATCCAGACCATACTTCCCGAAAAAATTGCCTGAATCATCCACAGATTCGCCCACAGCCACGCGAAGCCGCTCAAGGAAGCTTGAAAAAAGAAGATCAGCAAACCCGGAATCCATGTTATTAACGACAGCAGGAACACAACCACAGCCATCTTGCCGAGCACATATTCGGCGCGAGAAAGCGGGCGGCACAAATAAAGCGGCAAGGCATTATTTGACAAGTCGCGCGAGATAAGCGGCGGCGCGACGAGAACCGTCAGGATAAAAGCAAACGCGCCTTGAACCTCCAGGAAAGTTCGGAAGAACGAAGCGTCTATCGGCAGCAGTTCGCGGACGTTTATTTGCAACAGCGCGAGCGCGTTCGCGTTATGATGCAGATAAACCAGAATGGTCGCAACAAGCGGATAGATAAAACACAGGATAAAAATCGCCACGAACAGCTTAGACTTGAAAACATCGCGCAAAGCGTAACGGGGTATCACCAGAAAACGCGACCAGGCGGAGTGCGATTCGCCTTCATACGCCCGGTATAAATGCTCATAAACTGCCATCGTCAACCCTCCCATTTCCCTTCTGAATCGCGTTCCCGTTATTAATTGACGCGCTCGCGGCGTTTGTTATATTTCCGTTTTCCATCGCTTTCAAGAAAATGTCTTCGAGCGAATCGCGCTTGAAATTAAGACGCCTGATCTGCACGCTGTGCTGAAGCGCGAGGCGATACAAATCGCTTATTTCGGCTGTCTCATTCATGATCAATTTTATGCGTCGCTCGCCCGCGAGAGCGTATTCGCATCCTAAACCGCCGATTGCTTCGGCAAACGCCCTCCGGTCGCCGCCGCGCGTTTCAAGCTCGATAAATTTGCGGTTCGCCTTGCGCTCCTCTTCCAGATTACAGTTGGCGGCGATGTATCCGTCCTTCAAAACGAGAATTTCGTCGCAGCATTCTTCGACATCGCGCAACAGATGAGAGGACAAAAGAATGCGCGCGCGTCCGCCATCACGTATCTGACGAATCAGCGAGATCATGCGGCTTCGCGTCGGCGGGTCAAGCCCGTTCGTGGGTTCATCTAAAATAATCAGTTTGGGTCCGTGCACGATTGCCTGCGCGAGTTTGGCAAGCTGCTTCATTCCAAGCGAGTAACTATCAACCGGACGATAACGCGCTTCGCCCAAGCCGACGTAAAAGAGAGCTTCGTGGGCGCGTTCGAGCGCGTGACCGGCGGGAATGCCGGAAAGCTCCGCCATCAGACGCACGAAGTGGACGCACGACATTTTGGCGATAAACGAATCGCGCTCCGGCATGTAACCGACGACGGCTCGCACCTGCTTTGCGTCCCTCGTAATGTCCTGCCCGAAAATGCGCGCCGTCCCGGAAGTCGGCGGGTGAAAGCCGAGCAGCGTGTGAATAAGCGTAGTCTTGCCCGCGCCGTTCGGTCCGAGCAAGCCGATGGCGCGCCCGCCGAGCGCGCCGTTTAAAGATTTCAGAATCGGACGTTTGCCAAACGTCACGCTCAGTTGTTCAAGTTCAATGACGCTTGTCATGCTGCTATCACCATATGGTTATCATTTTTAAAAAACGCTTTATCATAACACGACGAACAGCGACGGACGATTTCGAAATCGTCCGTCGCTGTTCGTTCTAACTCGCGTTGTT
>DATHTS010000437.1:0-6657 GCA_035462935.1 Pyrinomonadaceae bacterium | reverse complement strand
TGTTATTTCGATTCGTCGGATTATTCCAGTTCCAACTCACGCTGTAATAATTTGCCAGAGTATCCAAATCAGTCCGAATCAAATTCCATTGATTCTGCGCTGTTACCGTCGTCTGATTGTTACGCATAAAACTATTAATGTAGTTAGCGCGGTTCAAAACTTCCTGCACGTCAGTGTTCGTTGAACTTCGTCTGGCAAAGTTGTTTTTCAACGTATCCGCGGCATTCTCAAAATTGGTCACATACGAATTGATTCCGTCTTCGAGGTTTGAATTATTCCGGTCATCATTGTTATACGCGCGTTCGATATTCTGTCGAAACGCATCGGTTCTGGTTTCAATACGATTCAAAAGAGTTTGAACCTGACGGTCGCTTACCCGATATGCGCGCGTTTGCGCAAAAGCGGAGGTGCTTAGCGAAAAAATTATTGCAATAAATGCAAAATAATAGAATTGTTTAAATCTTAGACTCATAATATTTTTTTCCTTATTCGTTAATAATTGATAATCGCGTAAATGCTTTTTCTCTTTTTACGAACAATTTTAGTTTAAAGGATTAGAAAGTTTTTATCGGTGCGGTATCGCGCTTATGCGGAGTGTAAAAAAAATTTTTATGTGTGTTAGCGCACCGATAAATGTTTTTCAATCGGGTAGATTTATTAAAAGCCTAAATCATTAAGCTAAATTTAATCACTCCAAGCTTAAATTTTGGCAACGCATTTTTGATTGCCGACTGCTAATGACAAAAGCTTATTTGCCGTCAGTTGCTCCTTATCCCGGCAGCCGCGATGTGTATGATAGCGAAAAGCTATTTTGAAGGATGGTTTTATCCCTTTGTAAGATAGCCATCCTTCGTTTTTCAATTTTGCGAATCGAGGAGGCATTCTAAATTATGAATAAAGATAAAATAAAAGTGGTCAAACGAAATAAAAAAGATGGGGCGGAAAAACCCCAAGTCATCTTCAACGCGCCGAAAGTCGAAAGTGATACTAGACTCAAGATTGTTACTGTTGTTAATAATTGGATTTCCGAACGACGCGAAAACAGCCGGGCGGAAAAAGTTTTTTCAGACAGCAGGATTTCAGCCTGGAAACTTATGTCCAGAAATTTTTGAATAAAATCATTCGCTGATTTCGCCAATGATTGTTTAAACACTTTCAAAAAGCCGCACAAAATCTACTAAGTCATAGACTTCTCAAACGAACAAGGGAAAATAGGATGGATAACCAACCCGAATAAATCGGAATGGCTGTTAATCACAAAACCAATGGAGGTAAAAGATATGAAAGAATTTAACCGGCTCAGTATTCTGTATGCCGAAGACGATAAAGATGCACGCGATATGTTAAGCGTATTACTTGGATTTTCGGATATTGACGTTTCGTTTGCGCGTTCCGTTAAAGAGGCTTTTCAATTGGCGCAAAATGAACCCTTTGATCTGTATTTGCTGGATAACAGCTTCCCCGAGGGAAACGGCTTGGAGTTGTGCAGGCAATTGCGCGAGTTTAACCCGCAAACTCCGATTATCTTTTATTCCGGCAATGCCTACGAAACCGACAAACAAAAAGGACTTGCGGCAGGCGCGAATGCCTACCTGGTCAAGCCCGATTCCAATACAATTGCCGAAACCATTTTCCGGTTGGTTCCTCAAAATAGAGCAAGTATTCCCTGCTAAACAAATCGGAGTTCAGAGTCCAAACTTTAGTTTGTTTTTTGTTAAGAAATAGCACGCTAAAGCGTGGACTCTAAACTTATTCATGATTTTTTAGACAGCTTCTAATGAAAGGGACAGATTAGCTTAACCGATTCATTTGCTTTATTTAAGTGTATCAGGCACTGGTTTAATCCAACATCCTTTCAAAACTGTTTATGTGAATCAAGAGTAGAGTTTTACCACTGAAAATAAAGGTTTTTGCTTTGCCTTCTTCGCGTCTTTTCTTTGTGTTCTTTGCGGTTAAGACTGATTTTTTAACGCAAAGGAAGCCAAGGATTTCCGCTAAGACCGCTAAGGGGTTTCTTTTTTCTTCCATTGATTCGCATTGTTTATTTAGCCGGATAACTTTTCTCTTCATCTTTAACAATGCCGTAACAGATGCAAGCCGCCTTTTCCAAATCTACAGGATTGATAATTGAAATGTTGCCGCGGCTGTAACTTATCAATTCACGGAGTTGAAGTATAACTGCGGCTTTATTAACGGCTTCACGACGCACGCCAAGCATATTTGATAAAAATTCCTGTGTTAGTTGAAATTCGTTCGATTGCATCCGGTCGCGCGTCATTAGAAGCCAGCGTGCGAGCCGCGCTTCAATCGGGTGAAAACGAAAACAAACCGCCGATTGCGAGATTTGCGTCAGCAGCGATTGAGTAAAGCGTCTTAAAAGTCGCGGCAGCGCCCCGTTATCTCGGCATTCAGCCAAAAAATCCGCCGACTTCATCTTTACCGCCGCGCCCGCGCCCTGAACCACAGCGTGATTATTCGAGGTTTTCGCGCCGAGAAAAACAGGCAGCCCGATTATTCCTTCAGCGCCGACGATGCCGACTTCGAGCATTCCGTGATTTTCGACCCCAGCCAGCAGCGAGACGATTCCACTATTGGGAAAATAAACATTACGAATAATATCGCCCTGTTCATATATTATTTCTTTGAGGTTCAAAGATATTTGCTCTAATTTTGGTAATAAGCGCCGGCGTTCTTGAGCCGGCAGCGCGGCGAGGATTAGGTTGTTAATAGGTGTGTTTAGCTCGTTGGTCCCGGACATTGAATTCTCCTTTTTCGGTCAAATCTGTAACAGACAGCAGACGGCACAAAAAGAAGCTGGTAAAACCAATCTCAATGTCGAATGGTGAATTTATAAAATAACAAATGCTGTTAAAAATTATCGGGTAATCTTTAATTAAGCGAATCCTAAAACAAATGCGGATTCTATAAATAACTGTTCTTTGTAAAGTATAACAGATAAAAAATATTCCTGTTTGCGCGTTACCGCATATCAAAAATTACTTTTTTTTACGATTAATTTCAGCGGCGGTTTCGTGCTTGAGGCGCGGTTCTGTTTCGGAATATATTGACCGAGCAGACGGTCGTATTCGTCCATCACAACCTCGTAACATTCGCAGGCGGCGGTTTCCAAAGCCTCGCGGTCGAGCATCGTGATCGTTCCGCGAATGTATTTAATCAATCCTTTTTTCTGCAGGTTTCCGGCAGCCACTGAAACGCCTTCGCGGCGCACGCCGAGCATATTGGCGATTAGCTCATGCGTCATCACAAGTTTATCCGTTTGCAGCAGATCGTGGTTTATCAATAGCCAGCGGCAGAGCTGCTGCTCGACCGAATGCAGGCGGTTGCAGACGGCTGTTTGCGAAATTTGGGTTATCAGCGACTGCGTGTAGCGGAGAAGTATGTTTTGAAAAACGCCGCCGCGAGCAAACTCCTCTTGCACGTTTTGAGCTTTAATTCGCACTGCTTTGCCCGCGCTTTGCACGACCGCCCGGTTCGGCGTCGTTTCGCCGCCCATAAAAAGCGCGAGTCCGATTAAGCCGTTGTTGCCCGCGATGCCGATCTCGGCGGTTGCGCCGTTTTCCATAATGTAAAGCAGCGAGATAATTGCCGTCGTCGGAAAATAAACGTGCGTCATCTGATCGCCCGATTCGTAGAGAACTTTACCTAGGGAGAGCGAAATTGGCTCTAAATATTTTTTGATGCGGGTAAATTCATCAGCCGGCAGCGCAGCGAGAAGGTGATTCATCAGTGCTTCATCTGTGTGTTTTGCGTCGGACATATCTTTCCTTCTTTTTTGAGATTGAGTTAATTGTTTCAACCTGAAGATTAATGAAAAGAACTATAACATAAAACAGATTTTTATGTGCGGAAACGCACATACAGGTATCTATAAAATGTGTAAATATAATTGTGAAAGTCAAATTATTGAATAGAAATTGAGTGCCTTACCAAATTTGCATTCAGCTAACTTGCTGGTGTTGGCTAAGTTCAATGGCAATGGATTCATTGCTAATTATTGACAGCAAAATCGGTCGCTTATTTTTTTTTGACCGATAAGCTTTACAGCGAAAGCTGTCTTGAAGGATAGTTTTACCCCATTTCAAAGCTATCCTTCGTTTTTTCAACCCAGCGTTTTGGAATTTAATCGGTTTGAGAACAATAAGTTTTTTGTATGAAGGTGATTTTATTTCTGATGTATTACTTGAAATTGCGGTTGGGCGTTTGGCTCGGCTTTTATCAGACGGTCAATCCACTGGATATAAAATGGCGGTGGAATTATTGGAAAAACAAATACCAAAGGCGTCGTAACCGGCGGCTGGCATAAAGAAAATTCCTTATCCGTTAGGAGTGAAATGACTCTAGCGGCACTAAAGATTACATAGGTTTGTAAAAACATTGCTTGATAATCACCGATAAAACGAGCAAGGGGAAGGCTTGGCAAACAGTATTTACGAATCGTTTCGGGATACTGTTTGCCAAAAATAGTGAGGATAAAATTATGAAAAACAACGAACCTTTCCGTGTCCTCTGTGTTGATGACGATAAAGATAATCTTGAATTAATGACCTATATTTTTGAGCAAGACGGCTTTGATGTAACAGCCTGCCCTTCTCTGGAAGAGTGTTTATATCAAACTCGTCAGAATCAGTTTTCCGCGATTATCTTAGACAATCGTTTCGGAGAGGAAACAAGTCTCGAAGTTTGTCGGGAAATCCGCTCTTTTAACCAAACTACACCAATCATCTTTTATAGCGGTGAGGCGAGAAAAAAAGAAATCGAGAAGGCGCTCAAAGCGGGCGGAAATGAATATCTTGTAAAACCGTTTGGTTTAGATAATATAATTGATATAGTAAAAAGGCTTGTTCAAGAAACTCAAATCAGAGTTTAAAAACTTTCTTTGCAGGTAATCGAAAAATTATGTTAAAGCCGTAAAATCACAAACCTTTATAGATACGACGCTCGCCATTTTTCCCAATTCATCTGTTAGAATTAGCAAAAAATCACAAAAAAGGCTTTGCCTAAAAAATTCCTTTATGAGCTTTTCTTGCGTTTCGGCGATTCGCTTTTTTTATTTTCGCTTTTAAGTCTCAAAATATCACCCGGCTCACACTCAAGCGCTCGACAGATTTTTTCCAAAGTAATGAAGTTAATACCCAACGCCTTACCTTTTTTTAAACGCCATAAAGTCGTATGGCTGATACCCGTTTGTTTCGACAACCAGTAAAAAGATTTTTCGCGTTTTTCCAGCAGCTGATCAATCTGAACTTCCATAATTATAAACTCAATCTGTTAATAATATACCTTCTATGTGAAATAGTTTTCACATAGAAGGTATATTTCATATTTGACATATAGTCAAACTGAGGCGTATTCTAAAAAGGTATAGAGTTTAGCTACCTCTCTTCTCAGATTCTCTGGAGTCAGCCAGACCACCTGAAATTCACAGCCCAATTTTGTAAGGAAAATAATGAATAATCTTAGTATCACGGAACGTCGGAACGATTCCGTTATTGTTCTGGACTTAAAAGGCAATATAAGACTTGGAGAAGGAAATATCGAACTCCACGATAAACTTCGCCTTTTGGTTGAAAGGGGCGAAAAGAAAATTCTGCTGAATCTGGCGGATGTTTTCTATATTGATTCGAGCGGATTAGGCGAGTTAGTCGCGGGATTTACAACTCTCAAAAAAAATAAAGGAGAATTGAAACTCCTTCATTTAACGCAGCGAGTCAACGAGTTAATGATGATTACGAAACTTCTGACGGTTTTTGAAGTTTATGAAAGCGAATCGGGGGCGGTCAATAGTTTTAAGAACCCTTCAAAAGATTTTGAAACGAAAGAACAAACCTTTGTTACCGGGAAACTGGACGAGGCATTAGTAAATTTCTAAAAACAAGGAATAATTATGAATACAAATGATTTAGGAATATTTTTGGCTCTAACATTTACCGGAATAATAAATCTGGTTCTTTTTATTTACTTGAAAAGTTTTAACTTTTTCAAAATCCCGACTCAAATTCCGCAAGGCGGAAGCAATTCTAATGGAGAAGGGTTAAAAGCGGATATAACTCGCAGAAAAGTCGAGTCGAAGCCAACTATTATTTGCTCTCTTCCGATTCATCAGGAAGGCAGGAAGGAAGCTCCGCTTTATTAAAGCGAGCCGCGCAAAAGATGAAAAGTATAAAACAAAAAATTTCACAGTTACGGAGAAAGATATGTTAATAACAGAATTGCTGGTTAACGAGGATTTGCTGAGGGCGGAATATAATCTTAATCAAGCCGACAGCAGTAATATAATAGAGCTTTGCCGCAATTATCTTTCATTGCTGACCGAGTATCGCAATGAGCTTTATAAACTGCGCGGAACGGAGGAAATCAATCTTCAACAAGCGTCGGCGCTGGGACGCGAACTGACCGAACAGGTTAGAAAAGCAATACGCACGGCAGTGGAAATTACCACGCGCGAGCGTAATCAAACCGAATCCCTGCTTGAATCCTTCACTTCGATAAGCGGTTACGAGGCGGTAAATACTTTTAACCAGCTCGAATACAAGGGTTTTGCCGATTGGGAACTGCGGGCAAATGAAGTTCGTTTGAAAAACGATACTAACAACGAGCGTTTAACCGTTCAAGAAGCGGTCGAAACGGCGAGTCAGC